>NZ_JBEXLL010000006.1:0-160872 GCF_040609955.1 Nocardia sp. NPDC004568 | reverse complement strand
GACCTGGCTACACACCTACAATCACCACCGCGGCCACACCGCACTCGGCGGACACCCACCAGCAGCCCGCGTGCCTAACCTCTCAGGTCAGTACAGCTAGGCGCGCCGCAACGCCAGGACCGGAATGGTGCGGAAGCCGGCGGCCTTCTCCTCGTATTCGGCGAAACCGGGATAGCGGCGGGCCTGCTCGCCGTAGATGCGGTCACGCTCCGCGCCGGTCACCTCCGTGACGGTGACAGGGTAGGACTCGGTACCCCGCTCCACTGTGGCCTCCCCGGCCGCGGTCAGGTTGTGGTACCAGTCCGGGTTCGTGGGCGCACCCGCCTTGCTGGCGAACACGTAGACCAGGCCGTCGGGGTCCTGCTCATCGGCCAGGTACATCATCGGAGTCACCGATTCCCGGCCCGTGCGCCGACCGCGGTGGTGCACCAGGGCCATCGGGGCGCCCTCGAAGAAGCCGCCGACCCGGCCCTCGTTGGCCCGGAATTCCGCGATGATCCGGTCGTTCCAGTCGTCTGCCATACCCGGCATTATGCAGCCGACCACCGACCGGTTCCGTACTCCCGGCCGCGCGGCGGGTCATCGCCGGGGCGGCTGCGCACTTCAGGTTTTCGTCCTCGTCACCGGAGGCACAGCGGCGTGATGTCGGAGCGGCCCCCGGTGGTGGGGGAGCTCAAATACATGCACGGCGTCTGCCCCGCCGTGGTGATGGCGGCCTTCACCTGGTCCCAGGTCGGCGCGTCGAGTGCGGCCGAGCGCGCCAGTACGAAGCCCGACAGGCGGCTCGGATCGGTCACCAGCGCCCACGAGTAGTCGGGGGCCAGCGCGGTGACGATGTAGTTCGTCGGGCCGTCGAGCGAGTCCTGATTCGGCACTCCGGGGAAGCTGACGTGCAGTTGTGCGCCGGTCACCGGGTCGTTCACCTTCGCGGTGCCGCGGATCTCGTTGCGACCTCCCGCCCAGTTCGTACAGGAATTGTGGACGGCGACATTGCCCTGCGGGTCGAGCGTGTACTGCGCGCGGGTGTCGCGCGCGCAATCGAGATTGAACGGCTGCGGCACCGCGGCGAGCTGGTTCCAGTCGCCGAGGTAACGGTTCAGATCCAGCGCCGGGACCGGGGCGGGGCCGGGCGGTAGCGGCGGCTGGGCCGCCGCGCCACCGGCGGCGAGGGCGCCGAAGGTCATCAGGGCGGCCACGAGGCCGACGGTGCGGCGAACTGCGCGATGTGCTGTCACGAAAACTCCTCGCGTTCGGCGGTGTACGCCCACTCTAACCCATATAGATGCATAATCGATGCATACTCAGTCGGCGCAGGAGGATTGATGGTAGCTAGGGGGTTCGCCCGATTCATGGGAGCGGCCACGGCGTGTTACGGACTGGCCGTGGCGGTCCGCCCGGCGGTGCTGCTGGGCCCGTGCGGCTGGGACGACGAGGACCCCGCCCGCCGCGCGCTGGCGCGGACGACCGCGTGCCGGGATATCGCCTCGGGCCTGGGCATGGCCCTCGCCCCGACCCCGGCCGCCCTGCGGGTGGCCACGGGTTGCCGGGTGCTCGCCGATCTGTCCGATGCCGGGGTCCTCGCGGCCGCGCTGCGCGACCGGCCGCAACGGACCAAGGCCGTCGCGGTGGCCGCCGGCTGGGGCCTGCTGTGCGGCGCGGCGGGCCTGGCCGCGACGAGAACGCGGTGAACGTCGCCGCGCGGCCCCGGCGCCCACACCGAAGTCCCGGGCCCACCGGCGACGGCGAATCGGGACAGGCAGAATAAGACGATGCCCGACGGTTCCGCCTCTGCCTCCGACGCGGCCGGTTACACCGTCCGCGCGGTCGCCGAGCGGCTCGGTATCCCGACCGCCACCCTGCGCAGCTGGAACCGTCGCTACGAGATCGGCCCCACCGGCCACCGGCCGGGTACCCACCGGCTGTACACCGAAGCCGATATCGCCCAGCTCGATCGGATGCTGGAACTCGTCCGCGGGGGCGCCACCCCCGCCGGCGCCGCCGCCTCGGTGCGCGCACCGGTCGTCGCGCCCGGCGACCTGTCCTCGCTGCTGACCGCGGCCTTCGCTCTCGACTACCGGTCGGTGACAGCGCAACTGGCCGCTGCCCTACGGACCTACGGTGTGGTCGACACCTGGGAACGACTGTGCCGCCCCGCTTTCGCCGAGATCGTCGCCCGCCAGCTGGGCGGCGAGGGCTGCATCGATGTCGAACATCTGCTGTCGTGGTGCATCACCTCGGCGCTGCATCGCAACAATCCGCCGGACCGGCTGCGCCCGCGACCCATCGTGCTCGCCTGCACCGGCGGCGAATCCCACTCACTCCCCCTCGAGGTACTGCGGGCCGCCCTTGCCGAATCCGATGTCGGGGCGCAGATGCTCGGGGCCGATGTGCCCACCGCCGCCCTGGCCGACACCCTGGCCAGGCTGGACCGGCCCGCCGAGCTGGTGCTGTGGTCACAGCACGAGTCGACCGCGCTGACCTCCAGCGTGCGCGCCGGCACCGACGCCGGCGCGCGGGTCTTCGTCGGTGGACCGGGCTGGGACTCGGTCATCCTGCCGGCGGCGGTCGAACGCCTGGCGAGCCTTCCGGAGGCGGTCCGGCGACTCGGCTGAATCCGGTCCCGCCCGCTCGTACACCACACCCATCCGGCATCCCGGCCACGGCGAACCACCTCGCGGCCGCGTGGCCCGAGGGTCCGTGTACCGGCGCCCGGGTCGCCATAGACCACGAAACGATGCATACTCGATGCAGAGAAGCGGCCGGTGGTCGCCGAGCGGAGGAGTGTGATGGTCGATCAGGGCAAACCGGACCGGTCCGGGCGCCGGGTCGCGGTGGTGGGCAGCGGAGTGGCAGGCCTCACGGCCGCCTGGGTGCTGTCCGGCTCGGCGCGGGTGACTCTCTACGAAGCCGACCCGCGGCTCGGCGGACACGCCGACACCCATACGGTCCGCACGGCCACGGGCCACGAGATCGGGGTGGACACCGGGTTCATCGTGCACAACAACCGGACCTACCCGACTCTGCTGCGACTGTTCGCCGACCTGGGGATCCGGACCCAGGAGACCGATATGAGCATGTCGGTCCGCTGCGACGGCTGCGGTCTCGAATACGCGGGCGCCCGTGGCCCCGGCGGATTGTTCCCCCGTCCCGGGACACTCGTCCGGGGGCGCTATCTGCGGTTGCTCGCCGAGGTGCCGCGCTTCCACCGGCTGGCCCGCGCCGAACTCGCCGCCACGCCCGAGGACGAACTCACCCTGGGCGCATTCGCCCGCCGCGGCGGGTTCTCCGGCTATTTCGTCAGCCACTTCCTGACACCGCTGGTCTCGGCGGTCTGGTCGTGCGATCCGGCGACCGCGTTGCGCTACCCCGCCCGCTATCTGTTCACTTTTCTCGAACACCACGGCATGCTCACGGTGTTCGGCTCCCCGACCTGGCGCACGGTCCGCGGCGGATCGGCCACCTATGTCCGGGCGGTCGCCGAACGCCTCGACTCGGTGCGCACCGCCACACCGGTGCGCACCGTGGACCGGTCGGCCGACGGTGTGGCGATCCGCGACGACGGCGACCAGGTCGAGGTCTTCGACGCGGCGGTCATCGCGACCCACCCCGGCCAGGCACTACGGATGCTGGCTCGGCCCACCGCCACCGAGCGCACCGTCCTGTCCGCCATGCCCTATTCGGTGAACCGCACGGTGCTGCACACCGACACCACTGTGCTCCCCACCGCGCGCCGGGCGCGCGCCTCGTGGAACTACCGGCTGCCCGCCTGCGACGCCACCCCCGACCGGGTCCTGGTGAGCTACGACCTCACCCGCCTGCACCGGCTCGGCGATTCCGGCGAACCCCGGTTCGTGGTCACCCTCGGCGACGAGGACCGTATCGACCCCGCCGCGGTAGTGGACCGGATGGTCTACGAGCATCCGCGGTACACCCCCGAATCCGTGGCCGCCCAGGGACGACTCGGCGAGATCGGCGACGACCGGATCGCGTTCGCCGGTGCGTACCACGGCTGGGGCTTCCACGAGGACGGGGCGCTGTCGGGTCTGCGCGCCGCCGAACGCCTGGGCGCCCGCTGGCCCGGCCGAGCGCTCCGTCCGGTGTCGGCGTCATGACCGCCCGGCTCGTCCACACCACCATCGAGCATGTCCGCCGGACGCCGATACACCACCGGTTCCGCTACCGCAGCTACAGCTGGCTGGTCGATCTCGACGATCTCCCGCGGCTGCCCCGCCCGCTGCGGCCGCTGGCCCGGCTGAGTTCCCGCGATCACCTCGGCGATCCGGAGCGGAGCCTGCGGGCCAATATCGACGACTACCTGGCCGCACACGGCATCACGCTGCCGGGCGGCCGGGTCCTCATGCTCACCAACGCGCGCGTCCTCGGTTTCGTGTTCAATCCGCTCACGCTGTACTGGTGCCGCGACCGCGCCGGAACACCGGTGTGCGTGGTGGCCGAGGTGCACAA
This sequence comes from Nocardia sp. NPDC004568, assembly GCF_040609955.1. Taxonomy (NCBI): domain Bacteria; kingdom Bacillati; phylum Actinomycetota; class Actinomycetes; order Mycobacteriales; family Nocardiaceae; genus Nocardia; species Nocardia sp. NPDC004568. Next base: position 156,408 of record NZ_JBEXLL010000006.1, on the reverse strand, counting down.
CACCTATCGCCAGCGGCACCGCTACCTCCTGCGGACCGACGCGAGCGGACGCGCCGACACCACCAAGCAGTTCTATGTCTCGCCGTTCGACGAGGTCTCGGGCGAGTACCGGATGCGGCTGCCCGAACCCGGGGAGCGGCTGTGCCTGTCCATCACCCTGCACCGCGACCGTCCGGTGCTCACCGCGTCGATGACCGGCGACTGCCGCCCCGCGACCACCCGCACCGTCCTCGCCGCCGCGCTGACCATGCCGCTGGCCCCGCTCGCTGTCGCGGCCCGGATCCGGGTGCAGGGCATCCGCCTCTGGCTGCGCGGACTTCCCGTTGTTCCCCGCCCCGTCTCGCCGCTCCAGGAGCTTTCCCGGTGACCACCGATCTCTCGACCCCGACCCCACCGCCCGCCCTGCGCCGGCCCCGGATCGACCGGGCGCCGGTGGGCTCGCGCGCCGCCGTCGCCGCCGCCGTCGCCGGGCACCTCTTCCGCCGCGCGGTCCGGCGGTTGCCGCTGCGGGTCCGATACCCGGACGGGACCGTACTCGGGCTGCGCCCGGACGACCATACTGCGCCCACACTCGTCCTGCACCGGCCCGGCGACTTCGCCGCCCGCCTCGGTACCGGCGGACTGATCGGGTTCGGCGAATCGTATATGGCCGGTGACTGGTCGGCGCCCGATCCGGCGGCCGTCCTCACCGTGCTCGCCACGAACATCGAGCGCCTCGTCCCGCCGGCCCTGCAGACACTGCGCGGACTCTATGTCGCGAAACATCCCGGCACGGAACGCAACACCCAGACCAACAGCCGCGTCAACATCGCGCACCACTACGACCTGTCCAACGAGTTCTTCGCGCTCTTCCTGGACGAGACCATGACCTATTCGAGCGCGCTCTTCCCGGCGACCACACCCGCCCCGCAGTGGGCCGACCTGGCCGGCGCCCAGTACCGCAAGATCGACCGGATCCTCGACGCGGCGCGGGTCGGCCCCGGGACGCGGTTGCTCGAGATCGGCACCGGCTGGGGTGCGCTGGCCGTCCGGGCCGCCGCCCGGGGTGCCCGGGTGCGCTCGGTGACGCTCTCGGCCGAGCAGCGTGAGCTGGCACTGGCCCGGATCGCCGCCGCGGGCGTGGCCGACCGTGTCCAGGTCGACCTCATCGACTATCGCCGGGTCGACGGTGAATACGACGCCGTGGTCTCCGTCGAGATGATCGAAGCTGTCGGATGCGAATATCTCGATATCTATTTTCGATGCATCGAGAAACTGCTCGCCCCCGGTGGCCGCGCGGCTCTGCAGGCGATCACGATGGCCGACCATCGCATGCGCGCCACCCGCCACACCTATACCTGGATCCAGAAGTACATCTTCCCCGGCGGGTTCGTGCCCTCCGACCGGTTGATCGCCGACACCGTCGCCACCGGCACCGGGCTGCGGGTCACCGAGCGATTCTCGATGGGTGAGCACTACGCGCACACGCTGCGACTGTGGCACGAGCGTTTCGATGGGTATACCGACGAGACGAGCACGCTCGGCTTCGACCCTGTGTTCCAGCGCATGTGGCGGTTCTATCTGGCCTATGCCGGCGCGGGCTTTCGCAGCGGCTATCTGGATGTCGAGCAGTTCGTGCTGACGAGACAAGGCGAGGTGTGATCCGATGATCCGTACAGTCGACGCTCTACTCGACCGGGCGATAGTGCCCGGCTACACCCGCCTCGGCTATCACCTGCGCAGGGTCTCCTGGACCCGTGACGATCCCCACGCCGACGCCCTGCACGGGAAAACCGCCCTGGTCACCGGCGCGAACTCGGGAATCGGGAAATCGATCGCCACCCGACTCGCCGGTCTGGGCGCGCGCACCGTGCTCGCGGTCCGGGACCGCGGCCGCGGCGAGCGGGCCCGCCGGGAGATCCTCGATGCCGTCCCCGCGGCGCAGGTGGAACTCGCGCTGTGCGATATCGCCGAACCCGGCAGCGTCGAGGCCTGCGCCCGGGCCCTGGGCGAACGGCACGAAGCGGTGGACGTGCTCGTGCACAACGCCGGCGTACTGCCCGGCGACCGCACCGAGAACTCCGCCGGGCACGAGCTGACCCTGGCCACCCATGTGCTCGGCCCACTGCGGCTGACCGACCGGCTCTCCCCGCTGCTCGCGGCCGCCGGCGACGCCCGCATCATCTTCGTGGCCTCCGGCGGGATGTACACGCAGCCGCTGCCGGTCCGGGATCCGGAATACCGCAGCGGTGAATACCGCGGCGCCACCGCCTATGCCCGCACCAAGCGGATGCAGGTGGCATTCGGGCCACTACTGGACGGACGTCTCGCCGACCACGGGGTCAGTGTGCACAGTATGCATCCGGGCTGGGTCGCCACCCCCGGGATCACCGCCGCCCTTCCCCGGTTCAGTTCCGCGCTGCGGCCGGCGATGCGCACCGCCGCCGAGGGCGCCGATACCGCGGTCTGGCTGGCCACGACCACCCCGGCGCCGCTGTCGGGCCATTTCTGGCACGACCGGCGTATCCGCGGGGAACACTATCTGCGCCACACCCGGTATTCGGAGATCCACCTGCTGTCACTGTGGGAATACTGCCTCGACGCGGCGGAGGTGCCGTTGCACCCGCGCTGACCTCCGACCCGGCGCCACGGATCGGCCGGCGATCTGTATCCGATGACCGATGAATTCCGCTCGCCCACGTCGTCGTCACAGTGAACCCGCGTGGATCTCGTTGCGAGAAGGAGTCTTCCGATGCCGGATACCGACCACGACCCGGCCGCCCCGCGGCGGCTGACGCAGCATCCGACTGTCCAGCGGATGGCCGGCCGGGAGCGCGCGCCGCTTCCCGAACAAGACACCGCAGCACACGCCAATGGTTTCCGGACGAGGTGAACGATCTGCTCGACCAGATCGGACCGCGCCCGCGGGGCAGCGCCGGTGGGTCGGCGTAGACCAGGTACACGAACCGCCGCCGTTCGCAGGCCCGGCCGGTCTGCCACCGGCATTGGACGCGGTCGTCGCCCGCACGGCGCCGAGCGGTACGGCCCGTCGTCGCCCGTGACCTGACCAGCGGCCCGCCGGTCGGCGCCACCGTCTCACCCACCAGAGGCCCCGGGGCCCGCGCGCCGCACCGGCCCGCAACGGCGGACGTTTCCGGGAGGGGTGCTGGTGCTCGCCTCGGGCGAACTGGCGCCGACGGCCGGAATCGGAATCTGGACACCGACCCACGCCGGTGGCGGCACGGTCAGGGGCCCGGTGCCGGTACGGAACAGCCCGGCCCGTGCTGGGGAACAGGCCGGCCTGACATGGCTTCATGACCTGGCTCTGATGCCCGCCACAGTAGCCATCCCCCGCCGAGGACCATACCGACCGCGATGCCGAGTTCGGCGTATGCCCCGTCACGATCTGCCGCCTACTGCTCGTCGGCGCCTTTGGAGCCGACGGCCAACCCGTTGTGCATTTCGACGCACCTGTCGCCATGCGACATCTGTCTTCCGTCACAGGACGCGTCCGATGTGGTCAACACGGGAAGCACCACAAAGGCGAGTAGAAAAATCCCCCCTGCCACCAGCCCGATTCCGGCGAAGACGTCGCGGGTCCTCGAGTAGCTCGGCCGGGCTGCGGTATCCGTGGATCCTGCGGGGCCGGTGATCGAGTTCGCAGGCGATGGCATCGAGGTCGGCTCAACGGATAGGAGAGTTGCAGCCGGTCCGGGTACCTGCGGTGCGCTCTGTCCTCAGGACGTGCATGGCTACGCTGCGGGGCGAGACATCAGGAACTCGACAGTGACCTGGCCGGCCGTGAAGTCCACGACCGCCATCCGATGCGGGGCCCCGAGCCCACCGAAGGCTCCCTCGCCATCGATGGGCACTCGGGTGGTCGTCGTCCACAGCAATCCCCACAAACCAGCAGCCTCTATCTCGACGCAGTCGGGTCCCACCGATTTCAACCGCACCTCGGTCCCCCGCACCAGGGCGGTCGGTCGGTCCACCTGGCGGCTGAACCACACCGTGCACGGGCTGTCGATGCCTGCGCATGAGACGTGCGCACCCGCGCCGTCACGGTTGGTGGTGTCCTTGATGAACCAGAAGCACAATAAAGCAATCATCGCCCCGGCAGCCGACACCGCGGGGGCCCACCCCGATTTCATTGCCCCATCATAGGTTCCACCCGCGCCGACAGCCGGACAAAGGGCTGGGCTCATCCCGGTAGATGGTTCTGCGCGAGATCCGATCACCGCATCAGATCGCGCCGGCCACGGTGAAGCAACTCCCGCGCCCGTGCCGGCAATATTCCCGGGCCGCTACTCGCCCGCCATCCTCGCCGGGGTCCGTGCACGACGGCCCGCAACAGTCTCCTGGCCGCACCACACCGGACGCGACATCGTCGATCAGTGGTGGGCGACGCCCCGCTGTCACCGGGCCACACCGGTGAGCGGGGCCCACCCGCACCGGCCCGGTGCGTCCGGCCCGGCATAGGGTGTCGGCATGCCCGACACGCGCACCAGCTACGTCACCGACGCGGCCGAGATCTACCGCCGGTCGTTCGCGATCATCCGAGCCGAAGCCGAGCTGGACCGTTTCCCGGCCGATATCGCGCAGGTCGTCGTGCGGATGATCCACGGCTGCGGCCAGGTAGACCTGGCCGGCGACGTGCTGTTCACCCCGGCGGTGGTGGCCGCGGCGCGGACCGCGCTGCGGGCCGGCGCGCCGATTCTCTGCGATGCGAACATGGTCGCCTCGGGGGTCACCCGCACCCGGTTGCCCGCGGACAACGAGGTGCTGTGCCTGCTGCGGGACCCCCGGGTGCCGGACCTGGCGGCCGGACTCGGGACCACCCGGTCGGCGGCGGCGCTGGAGCTGTGGCGGGAGCGGCTCGACGGCGCGGTAGTGGCCATCGGCAATGCGCCGACCGCGCTGTTCCACCTGCTGGACATGGTCGCCGCGGGCGCACCGAAACCGGCCGCCGTACTCGGTATCCCGGTGGGTTTCGTCGGCGCGGCCGAATCGAAGGACGCGCTCGCCGCGAGCACGGGCCTGGAGTATCTGACGGTGCGCGGGCGGCGCGGTGGAAGCGCCATCACCGCGTCCGCCCTGAACGCGATTGCGAGCGAAGTGGAATGACGGTGGCTACGGGAAAGTTGTGGGGGGTCGGGCTGGGTCCGGGCGATCCGGAACTGGTGACGGTGAAGGCGGCCCGGGTGATCGCCGAGGCCGATGTGATCGCCTTCCACAGTGCCCGGCACGGCCGCAGCATCTCGCGCGGGATCGCCGAGCCCTATATGCGGCCGGGCCAGCTCGAGGAACACCTGATCTACCCGGTCACCACCGAGACCACCGACCACCCCGGCGGGTACCAGGGGGCGATCGACGAGTTCTACGCCGCGGCGGCCGACCGGCTGGCCGCGCATCTGGCCGCCGGCCGGTCGGTGGCGCTGCTGGCCGCCGGCGACCCGCTGTTCTACAGCTCCTATATGCATATGCACCGGCGCCTGGCCGACCGGTTCGAGGCGGAGATCATCCCCGGGATCACGTCGGTGAGCGCCGCGTCGGCGGCCCTGGCCACGCCGCTGGTCGAAGGCGAGCAGGTACTGACGGTGCTGCCCGCGACCCTGCCCGCCGACGAACTGACCCGCCGCCTCGCCGACAGCGAGGCCGCCGCGATCATGAAACTCGGCCGCACCTACCCGGCCGTCCGCAAAGCTCTCGCCGACTCCGGCCGTCTCGACCGCGCCTACTACGTGGAACGGGCCAGCACCGGACGTGAACGAGTGCTCCCGGCCGGAGAAGTGGACGACGCCCAGGTCCCCTACTTCGCGATCACCATCGTCCCGGGCCCCGAACCGACCACCCCGCTCCCCGCCCGCCGGGAGCCGGCGGCCGCCGAGCCGGTGACCCGGACGGCGAGCGCCCCGGTGGCCGAGAGCGCCGCGCCCGCCGACCCACCGAACGCCGGGGAGGTCGTGGTCGTGGGCCTGGGCCCGGGGGATACGCGATGGACCACCCCGGAGGTCTCCGCCGCGCTCGCCGCCGCCACCGACCTCGTCGGCTACACCACCTATATCGACCGTGTCCCCGCTCGGCCCGGCCAGCGGCGGCACAGCAGCGACAACCGGGTGGAATCCGAACGCGCCACCATGGCCCTGGATCTCGCCCGCCGTGGCGCCCGGGTGGCGGTGGTCTCCTCGGGCGATCCAGGGGTTTTCGCGATGGCCGCGGCCGTCCTGGAAGAATCCGCGGACCCGCAGTGGGCCGGGGTGGCGGTGCGGGTCCTGCCCGGAATGACGGCGGCGAACGCGGTGGCCAGCCGCGTCGGCGCCCCGCTCGGGCACGACTACGCCACGATCTCCCTGTCCGACCGGCTCAAACCGTGGGACGTGGTGGCCCGGCGGCTGGCGGCGGTGGCCGCGGCCGATATGGCCGTCGCCGTCTACAACCCCGCCTCGAGCAAACGCACCTGGCAGGTGGGCGCGATGAAGGACATCCTGCTCGCGCACCGCGCGCCGGACACCCCGGTGGTCCTCGGCCGCGATGTGGGCGGCCCGGGTGAATCGGTGCGGGTGGTGACGCTGGGTGAACTGGAACCGGCCGAGGTCGATATGCGGACCCTGCTGATCATCGGCGCCTCCACCACCGCGGTCGTCGACGGCGTCGGAGCGCCGCGCGTCTACACCGCGCGGCGCTACCACGCCTGAGCCCACCCCATCCGATAGCATTCCACTATGGAATAACACCGGTGGAAGGACAATGGGTGAACGGCAAACAGAAGCGGCCGCTGAACTCCACGGCCGCCTCACTTCTGGGTTTTTTGCACGAGGGGCCGATGTCGGGCTGGGATCTGGTGACGCTGGCCCAGGACCGCATCGGCGATTTCTGGACCATCACACAGAGCCAGGTCTATCGGGAACTCGCCACCATGGACTCGGCGGGCCTGGTCGCCAAGGGGGAAACCGGGGCCCGCGACCGCACTCCGTACCGCATCACCGAGGCCGGCCGCGCCGAATTCGCCGAGTGGATCGCGCGCGACCCCGGCCCGGAGACCATCCGGTTCCCGCTGCTGCTCACCCTGCATTTCGGTGGTCATCTCGAACCGGCCCATCTGGCCTCGATCATCGACAACGCCCGCAAGGTGCACCAGGAACGACTGGACCGCTACCGGGCCGAGGAATCGGGCCCGGATCTGTCCCCGCACACCCGGGCGACGCTGGAATTCGGGATCGGTTACGAGCACGCGGTCCTGGATTGGTTCGACCGGCTGCCCGAACTCCTCGGTTCGGCGACGCGGGGATGACCCACCGCTGTCGATGATCCGCGGCGGGGCATGCCCCGGGGTCGCTGATCGATCAGCGGGTCGGCCCTCCGCCGGAGTCCTCGCCGGACCGGGCGGACAGCACGCCTCGCGCTTCCTCGACGCTGGTCACCACCCGGATGCCCAGCGGCACCGGCGGACGGTCCACCACCACCACCGGAAGTCCGGCAGTGCGCGCGGCCGTGAGCTTCGCGGCGGTCGCCGCACCTCCGCTGTCCTTGGTGACCACCACCTCGATTCGGTGCCGGGCCAGCAGATCCGATTCTTCGGCGACCGTGAACGGCCCCCGGGCCAACAGGATTTCGTGCCGAGGCGGGAGTGCGCCCGTGGGCGGATCGATGGCGCGGATCAGGTACCAGGGCCGGGTGTGGCCGGCGAAGGCCGCCACCCCCTGACGGCCGATGGTGAGCAGGATCCGGTCACCCGCTCCGGCGGCGGTGTCCGCGGCGGTGGCCAGATCGGGTACCCGGTACCAGCGGTCGCCGGGGCCGGCGGTCCAGCCCGGACGGCTCAATCGGATCATGGGCAGTCCGAGTCGCGCGGTGGCCAGCGCGGCATTGGCGGTGATCGACGCGGCGAAGGGATGGGTGGCGTCGACGACGAGCTGGATCCGGTGGTCCGCCAGCCATTCCCGCAGCCCGTCCACTCCGCCGAATCCGCCGATCCGCACCTCGCCCTCGGGCCGGATCGGCTCGGAAACCCGACCGGCGAGCGAGGACACGATCTCGTGTTCCCGCTCGCCGGTGAGCAGCCGGGCGAGTTCCCGGGCTTCCCCGGTACCGCCCAGCAGCAGAATTCTCAGGGCTGGCCGCTGAAGTAGGCGATGGCCGAATCCAGCAGCGGCGCGCCGCCGGCGACCGCGAGACCGATGCCCGCGCCGATGATGGCGCCCGGGATCACACCGACACCGAGGAACAGGAAGCCGATGGCCGCGCCGATGGCCGCGCCCACGGCCGCCCCCAGTGAGGCCGCCTGCAGCTCGCTCATGAACCACTGCTGGGCCCCGATGAACTGCGCCTGCGCCGGCGCGCCCGCGACCGGAGTGGCCCGCGGGGTCAGCGTCAACCGGCTGTTGCCCTCGTCGATCGTGGCAGCGACCGCGACCACCTGGCCGTTGGTGGCCTGGGTGAGCGGGATACTGGTCAGGCGCTCACCCGCGGCATTGCTCAGCACCACCGCGTCGTTCGCGGCGTCCAGGCTGAACGCACCGCCGGATACCGTGGTGACCAGCGACTTTCCGGCCTCGGCCAACGCCAGTGTGTAGTCGACACCGCGGTCGTGACCGGTGACCTCCGGAACCGCGTTCTGCTGCTGCTCGACAGCGGGCGCCGTCGGAGCGGGCGCCGCGTAGCCCGTGCCCGCGGCGATACCGGTGGCCGCCGCCGCCATGATCGCGGTCGCGGCGAACTTCTTGTATTTCACTATCGATCTCCCCGTCGCGCGCGAATCCGCGTGACCCGCGCTAGGAACCCCCGTGACCTTACTCCCGATGCCCGATTCGTCCATTCGTGTTGTCACATACAGGAAGTCCCGTCGGCCCGGCCCTTCACCACCGACCACTGGGTCACCGGTAGTTGGGGCCGCCACGTGGTGAAACGCCCGAGCGGCTCCCCGCGGTAGACCTGGAAGCGGCGCAGGTCGCCGCCGTGCGCCGCGGACCAGTCCAGTAGCAGCGCCTCCGATTCCGCGGTGACCGCGTTCGCCACCAGCCGGCCCCCGGCGGGCAATCGGGACCAGGAGTGCTCGAACAGCGCGGGCGTGGTGAGCCCGCCGCCGAGGAAGATCGCGTCGGGAGCGCCGGTCACCGCGTCCCCGGCGAGTTCGGCCACCGCCTCGCCGCGCACCTCGATACCGGGTACGCCCAGTGCGGCGGCATTGGCGGCGATCTGCGCCCGGCGCCGGTCCAGCACCTCGAAGGTGACCGCCCGGCAGGCGGGATCGGTGCGGCACCATTCGATGGCGATACTGCCCGAACCGCCGCCGATATCCCACAGCGTCTCTCCCGGCCCGGGGGCGAGCGCCGCCAGGGTGAGCGCCCGGATCTCGGTTTTGGTGAGCTGCCCGTCCCCGCGGTAGGCACTGTCGGGCAGGCCGGGCAGCCGGGTGAGGCGGGTGCGCCCGGGTTCGCCCGCGGCGGTGACGGCCACGATGTTGAGAGGGTCGCCCGCGGGCTCCCGCCAGGTGGCGGCGATCCCGGACACCAGGCGTTCGGCGGGCCCACCCAACTGCTCCAGTACGGTCAGCGCGGAGGGGCCGAACCCGTTGTCTCGCAACAACTCTGCGACCCGGCCCGGTGTCCCGGCATCGGCGCTGAGCACGAGCAGCCGCCGTCCGTCGGCCAATTCGGGCAGCAGCCGCTCCAGCGGCCGGCCGACCGCGCTGACGATCCCCACCTCGGCCACCGGCCAGCCCAGCCGGGCACACGCCAGCGCGGCCGCCGAGGGTTGCGGGAACACCCGCAGCGCGCCGGGCCCGAGCAGCCGGGCCAGGGTGACACCGATCCCGTAGAACATGGGGTCACCGCTGGCGAGGACCCCGAGGCGGGCATCACGGTATTCGGCCAGCAGCCCGGGTAGCGCGGGGACCAGCGGCGACGGCCACGGTTCCCGCCGCGCGGTCACCTCGGCGGGCAGCAGGGCCAGCTGCCGGTCCGAACCGAACAGCACCGCGCAATCGCGCAGCACCTGCCGGGACCGGTCGGGCAGGCCCGCCCAGCCGTCGGCGCCGATACCCACCACCGGAATCGGAGGCCCCGCCCAGGAGAGCGCGGGGTCGGCGGTCACCGGGGCAGCCGCCGCCAGACGGCCTGCGGCAGCAGGCGCATCCCGAAGAACACCGGGCGCAGGATCCCCGGAATCCAGACCCGCGCCGAGCGGCGGCCCAGCGCCGTCACCACCGCGGCGGCCACCTGGTCCGGCGTGCTGGAGAACGGGGCCGGGGTCATCCCCTCGGTCATCTTGCCCACCACGAAGCCCGGCCGGGCCAGCAGCAGGTGGACCCCGCTCCCGTGCAGCGCGTCGGCCAGACCGGAGGCGAAACCGTCCAATCCGGCTTTGGCCGACCCGTAGACATAGTTGGCGCGCCGCACCCGGACCCCGGCCACCGAACTGAACACCACCAGCCGGCCACTGCCCCGGGACCGCATCTCGTTGGCCAGGATGGTCAGCACGCTGATCTGGGCGGTGTAGTCGGTGTGCACCACCGCCAGCGCGTGGGCGGGGTCGGCCTCGGCGCGGGACTGGTCGCCCAGCACACCGAAGGCCAGTACCGCGACCCCGATCGGCCCGTAGTCGGCGGCGATCTTGCCGAGCAGGGCGGGATGGCTCGCGGTGTCGTCGGCATCGAACTCCACCGGATGCACCGCGGTCGCGCCGGCGGCGGTGAGCGCCGCGGTCTCGGCGTCCAGATCCTCACAGCGCCGCGCGGCCAGTACCACCGCCCGCCCGGGCGCGAGCCGCAGTGCCACCTGCAGACCGATCTCACTGCGTCCACCCAGCACCAGTACCGTGCCCGGGTCGATTCCTCGTGTTCGACGCACAACCATGCGCTCAGTCTGTCATCCGCACACGGCGGTGTGCGGAACCGGGAGACGTGCCGGGCGCGCGCGGCGACCCGCTACGGTCGATCCATGACGCTGCGTACTGCCGAATTGTCCCCGGCGGCCGTCGAGTTCCTCACCGAACGGCATCTGGCGACCCTCACGACCCTGCGGGCCGACGGCACCCCGCACATGGTGCCGGTGGGTTTCACCTGGGACCCCGACGCCGGGCTGGCCCGGATCATCACCGACGGTGCCTCGGTGAAGGCCCGGAACGTGCGGCGATCGGGTTACGCCGCCGTCGGCCAGGTGGACGGTGCGCGCTGGCTGACCCTGGAGGGCCCGGCGGTCGTCCTCGACGATCCGGCCGCGGTCCGGGAAGCCGAACGGCGTTACGCCGAGCGCTACCGGGTGCCGCGGGAGAACCCGACCCGGGTGGTGCTGGCCATCGAGGTCCAGCGGGTGCTGTGCGGGGTCCGCCTGCGCGAGACCTGACACCGGACCGGCTAGCTATCGGCCGGGAGGACCGTCAGTCCGTGTGGACGCTCGTTCACCGCGACGCAGCCGTCCTCGGTGACGACCACGATGTCCTCGATCCGGGCGCCCCATTCGCCCGGGAAGTAGATCCCGGGTTCGATACTGAACGCCATACCCGGCCGCAGTTCCAGGTCGTTGCCCGCGACGATATAGGGCTCCTCGTGCACCGACAGGCCGATACCGTGGCCGGTCCGGTGGACGAACGCGGGGCCGAAGCCGGCGGCTTCCAGCGGTTCGCGGGCGGCCGCGTCCACGGCTTCGGCGCGGACACCGGGCCGTACGGCGGCCACCGCGGCAGCCTGGGCGCGTTCCAGTTCGGCGCAGCGGGCCGCGATCTCCGGATCGGGTTCGCCGAGCACATAGGTCCGGGTGGAGTCGGAGTAGTAACCGGGATCCACCGGACCGCCGATATCGATCACCACCACGTCCCCGGCCTCGATGCGACGCTCCGACACCTCGTGGTGCGGATTGGCGCCGTTGGGTCCGCTGCCCACGATCACGAACGCGGCCTCGGTATGGCCCTCGGCCACGATGGCGTCGGTGATGTCCTTGCCGACCTCGGCCTCGGTACGCCCCACCCGCAGGAACTCCCCCATCCGGGCATGCACCCGGTCGATGGCCGCGCCCGCCCGGCGCAGCGCGGCGATCTCGGCATCGTCCTTGATCATGCGCAATTCGCGCAGTACCGGGGTCGCCGAGACCGGGAGCCCGCTGAAACTGTGCGCCAGCGGCAGCAGATGGAGCGCGGGCATGGAATCGGCCACCGCGACCCGGGAACCGATGTGCAGGGCCGACCGCACCAGCTGGTACGGATCCACCCCGTCCACCCAGTCCAGTACCCGCAGGCCGAGTTCGTCCACGGCGGACTCCGCCAGCCCCGACACCTCGAGTTTGGGGATCACCACCGAGGGGGTGGCCTTGTCGGAGGTGATCACCAGACAGGTCAGCCGTTCGAACGACTGGGCCGCCGATCCGATGAGGTACCGCAGGTCCGGGCCGGGGGTGATGAGCAGGGCGTCGAGATGGGCGTCGCGGATCAACTGGACCGCCCGCTCCAATCGCTGCCCGTAGACCTCCGCCGCGAACCGTGACTCCGTGTGCGCGCTCATGACCTCGAACCTACCTCGCACCCGGGGGCGGCACATCGGATACGTCGGTGGGTCCTTGTAGATTCACCGGGTGACTACGACCGAATCCACGCCGCGTCCCCTGCTGCTGCTGGACGGCGCGAGTCTGTGGTTCCGGGCCTTCTACGCGATCCCGGACAAGATCACCGCGTCCGACGGCCGGTCGGTGAACGCCCTGCGCGGGTTCACCGATATGGTCGCCTCCCTCGTCACCAGGCATCGCCCCGCCCGGCTCGTCGTCTGCCTGGACCTGGACTGGCGGCCGAAATTCAGAGTGGACCTGGTACCCACCTACAAGGCCCATCGGCTCGACACCTCCGTCACGGCCGAACCGGGAGCCGAGGAAGTACCGGACCGGCTCACACCGCAGGTCGACATGATCCTCGAGATGCTGGCGGCCGCCGGAATCGCCACCGGCGGCGCGGAGGGCCTGGAGGCCGACGACGTGCTGGGCACCCTGGCCTCCACCGAGCTCGCCGATCCGGTGATCGTGGTCAGCGGCGACCGGGATCTGCTGCAGCTGGTCCGCGATATCCCCGAACCGCCGGTGCGGGTGTTGTACGCGGGCCGCGGACTGGCCAAGGCCGAACTGTTCGGACCGGCCGAGGTCGCGGCGAAATACGGTGTCCCGGAGCAGAACGCGGGCCCGGCGTACGCGGATATGGCGACGCTGCGCGGGGATTCGTCGGACGGGCTCCCGGGCGCCGCGGGGATCGGCGAAAAGACCGCTGCCACCCTGATCAGCAGGTTCGGTTCGCTCGAGGCATTGCGGGCGGCGGTCGACGATCCCGCGGCCGACCTCGCCCAGGGCATCCGGACCAAACTGCGCACGGCCGCCGGCTATCTCGACGCGGCGGCGCCGGTGGTCCGCGTGGTGCGCGACGCCGATGTGATCCTGTCCCGGCCCGACACCCTGCATCCCATCCCGGCCGATACCGACGCGCTACGGGAACTCGCCCGCGCCTACAACGCGGAGAGCCCGGTCGAGCGTTTGATCACCGCACTGGCGAACTGCGCCTGACCGGGCCGTGACAGCGAGAACCCGCCGGAGGGCAGCGTCCGGCGGGTTCCTACGACGTGGAGATCAGCTCGGGCGGCCGACTTCATAGGTGCCGTCGTCCTTGGTGATCTTGACGTTGACCTTCTTGGCCTCGCCGCCGACCTTCAGATCACAGGTGAATGTGGCGTCCACCGCGACCTCCTGGCCCGCGGGGCACTGGACATCCTTGACATCGTCGATGCCGTAGGAATCCGCGAGCACCTTCGCCACACCCGTCTGCACGGCGGCCTGGTCCAACTGATCCTTGGCGGTGAGGGTCAGGATGCCGACGACCGCACCCACCACGAGCACCACCGCCAGCACCGCCACCCCGATGATCAGACCGGTCTTCTTACCGCCGCCCGACGGCTGCTGCTGACCGGCCCACTGCTGCTGGTTCGGCTGACCCCACTGCTGCTGCGGCTGCTGACCCCACTGCTGCTGGTTCGGATCACTCCACTGCGGCTGCTGCTGGTTGGGGTCGCCCCACTGCTGCTGCGGCTGCTGCTGGTTCGGGTCGCCCCACTGCTGCGGCGGCTGCTGACCCCACTGCTGCTGATTGGGATCGTTCCACTGCTGCGGCTGGGGCTGCTGCGGCTGGGGCTGCGGCTGGCTCCACTGCTGCTGCGGCGGCGGGGCGGGCTGCCATTGCTGACCGCCCTGATCGCTGCCCCACTGCTGGGTGGGCTGCGCCTGCTGCGGGTCGGGCACCGGAGGCTGCGCGGGCGGCTGGTTCCCCCACTGCGGCGCCGCGCCGGGCGGCTGCTGCCCACCCCAGACCTGGGTGGGATCGTTACGTCCCTCCCCGGTACCCGGGGCGTCGTTCGGTCCGTACGGCCCGCTCATCTGGTTGCCTCCACTCGCATTGTCCAACACACGGTAGCCCCCCGCGTGCGGTTGAAATCAAATCACAATCGATGGTCTCACGCTGTGCCTACCCGAGGCATGAGCGAGGACCCTGCGTGGTTACGCTCCGCTGCCGCCTCCGGGCCCGACTCTCTCATGCCGCGTCCACCGCGACGACACCACGCCGGATCGCCCGGACGGCCTTGGCCGCGGTGGCCGCGACCTCGTTATCGTCTGCGGTGGTGTGGATCTGGTCGAGCAGATCGATCACCTGCCGGCACCAGCGCACGAAATCCCCGGCCGATAGCGGGGTGCCCTGATCGCCGCTGGCCAGCAGCGAATCCGCCAGCGCGTCACCGCGAGCCCATTTGTAGATACCGCCCACGAACCCGAGATCGGGCTCGCGGCTGGGGGCCAGCCGATGCTCGGACTCGTCGTTGCGCAACCGTGACCACTCGGCGATGGTGTCGGCGACCGCGCGGCGGACCGGCGCGGTCGGGCCGGCGGCGCCCAGGTAGCCGCCCTCCGAACGCGATTCGTACACCAGGATCGACACCACGGCCGCCAGCTCGGCCGGCCCCAGTCCGCGCCAGAGCCCCTGGCGCAGACATTCGGCCACGAGCAGATCGCTTTCCGCGTAGATACGGGCCAGCCGCCGCCCGTCCGCGGTGACCTCCCCCTGCTGCACGAAACCGCGTTCCTCCAGCAGGCCGACGATCCGGTCGAAGGTACGGGCCAGCGAATTCGTGGTCGCCGCCACCTTCTGCCGCATCGCCTCGGTCTCCCGCGCCACCCGGTTGTAGCGTTCCCCGATCCGGGCCAGCTGTTCCCGGTCCGGCCGGGTGTGGGCGGGATGGGCCCGCAGTGCCCGGCGCAGCGCACCCAGTTCGGGATCGTCGGCGCCCGCGGCCCGCTTGTCCCGGCGCGGTCGGTGCGGCGCGGTGATCCCGGTGCTGCGCAGCGCCGAGGCGAGGTCACGCCGGGTCCGCGCGGTGCGATGGTCCACCCGGCGCGGCAACCGCATCCGGCCCAGCGGCTGGGCCGGCACCGGGAAGTCCGCGACCGAGACCCGGCCCGCCCATTTGTCCTCGGTGAGCACCAGCGGGCGCGGGTCACCGGGGGTGGCGTCGGGTTCCAGGATCACGGCCAGCCCCGCGCGGCGCCCGGCGCCGATGGCGACCACATCGCCGCGACGCAGTTCGGTGAGCGCGGCGACACCGGCGGTACGCCGATCGGTCCGGGTCTGCTGGTTGAGCCGGCGTTCGCGCTGTTTGATCCGCTCCCGCAGGCCGAAGTACTCGAGGAAGTCCCCGTCCTCGCCGCCGAGCTGGGCGGCGAGCTTACGCAGCTGTCCCTCGTTGCGTTCGATACCGCGAACCAGCCCGACCACCGACCGGTCGGCCTGGAACTGGGCGAAGGACCGCTCCAGCAGCAGCCGCGCCTCCTCGGCGCCGAGCCGGTCGATCAGGTTGATCGACATGTTGTAGCCGGGTTTGAAGGAACTGCGCAGCGGATAGGTGCGGGTGGAGGCCAGACCCGCGACCGCGCTGGTATCGACCTCGGGCTGCCACAGCACGACCGCGTGGCCCTCCACGTCGATACCGCGCCGCCCGGCCCGACCGGTGAGCTGGGTGTACTCCCCCGGGGTCAGTTCGGCGTGGGTTTCCCCGTTGAACTTGACCAGCCGTTCGAGCACCACGGTGCGCGCGGGCATATTGATCCCGAGCGCCAGCGTCTCGGTGGCGAATACCGCCCGGACCAGGCCTTTGACGAACAGTTCCTCGACGGTGTGCCGGAACGCGGGCAGCATTCCGGCGTGATGGGCGGCCAGCCCGCGGTGCAGCGCCTCCCGCCACTCCCAGTACCCGAGCACCTCGAGATCGGCGCGCGGCAGCTCGCCGGTGTGCTTGTCGATGATCGCGTCGACCACCTCCGGATCCGCCGCGCCGCTCAGATCCAACCCGGAGCGCAGGCACTGGGTCAGCGCGCCGTCACAGCCGGCCCGGCTGAAGATGAAGGTGATCGCGGGGAGCAGGCCCTCTTCGTCGAGGCGGGCCAAGACCTCGGGCCGGGGCAGCGGCCGGAAGAACCGTCGCGGCCCGCCCCGCCCGCGCGGACCACCCCAGCCCTCCATCCGGTCGGCGCTCTCCCGCTGTTTGATGTAGCGGACCAGATCCGAATCGACCAGTACCCGCTGGTCGGAGGATTCGCTGTCGAACAGGTCGAACATCCGGCGCCCGACCATCACGTGCTGCCACAGCGGCACCGGCCGGGTCTCGTCCACCACCACGGCGGTATTACCGCGCACGGTTTCCATCCAGGCACCGAACTCCTCGGCATTGGACACCGTGGCCGACAGACTCACCAGCCGCACCTCCGGCGGCAGGTGCAGAATCACCTCTTCCCAGACCGCGCCGCGGAACCGGTCGGCCAGGTAGTGCACCTCGTCCATCACCACATGGGACAGCGAGCGCAACGCATCGGACGACGCGTAGATCATGTTCCGCAGCACCTCGGTCGTCATCACCACGACCGGGGCATCGGCATTGATCGACTGATCGCCGGTGAGCAGACCCACCTGGTCCCGGCCGTACCGCTCGACGAGATCGGCGAACTTCTGGTTCGACAGCGCCTTGATGGGCGTGGTGTAGAAACATTTCCCACCCGAGGCCAACGCCAGATGCACCGCGAATTCGCCGACGACGGTCTTCCCGGCGCCGGTGGGCGCGCAGACGAGTGCCCCGTGCCCCTCCTCGAGGGCGGTACAGGCCTGGCGCTGGAAGGGGTCCAGCTCGAATGTCAGCTGGGCGGCGAACCGGGACAGTTCGGCGGTCAGCGACGCGTTCGGTGTCACGGCTCCGAGACTAATCGAGGAATCCGACACCGGTCGCGCCGATAATTTCCGGGACGGGGCGCGCAGCGGTCAGAGTGTGTCCGAATAGTCCGTGCTCGTCCGGCCCGGCCGCTCGGGGGCGGGCACCGTATCGGCCGACGGAATCGGCGTCGCCGGATCGACCGAGGTCGGCGCCTCGATCCGGGACGCCTCCTCGTCGTCGAGAGCGCCCAGCTGCTGTGCCTCGATCCGGGCCCGGCGCCGGTCGTTGAACCGGGCGAACTGCACCGCGAACTCGAACAGCACCGTCAGCGCGAGCGCGAGCGCCAGCATGGAGAAGGGGTCCTGCGGGGTGACGATCGCCGCGAACACGAACAGACCGAAGATGATGCCGCGCCGCCAGGCCTTCAACTTCTCGTAGGGCAGCACCCCGATCAGGTTGAGCCCGACGATCAGCAGCGGGGTTTCGAAACTGACACCGAAGATGATCAGCAGCTGGATGATGAAACTGAAGTACTGGGAACCGCTCAGTGCGGTGATCTGTACATTGTCGCCGATACTGAGCAGGAAACTCAGCGCGTGCGAGATGACCCAGTAGGCCAGCACCGCGCCGGCGACGAACAGGAACGAGCCGGTCACCACGAAACCGACCGCGTATTTGCGTTCCTTCGGATACAGGCCCGGCGTGATGAACGCCCACGCCTGGTACAGCCAGACCGGGCACGCCAGTACCACGCCGGCGGTCAGGCCGACCTTCAACCGGAGCATGAACTGCTCGAACGGCGCCGTGGCCAGCAGGCGGCACGCACCGTCGGGCGACAGGGAGGCCCGCGCCGAATCGGGCAGCGAACAGTAGGGGCCGCGCAGGATCTCGCCGAGGCTCTCCAGCCCGAAGAACGAATGCGCGTACCACAGGAATCCCACGATCGTGGTGACCAGCACGGCCGCCAGCGAGATCAACAGCCGGGTGCGCAACTCCCGCAGATGGTCGACCAAGGACATGGTGCCATCGGGATTGGTCCGGCGCTTGCTGTGCCGGGGGTCGAACGGAATTCGCATGGTGTGTGGATGCCCTCGTATCAGCGTGCCTCGCTCCGCTCGACCTGCGGCGCTGCCCGGTGCCCCGGCGATACTCCGCCCGGTAGTCGGTCAGGGCCCGGCCGGCAGCGCCGGGTCGACAGCATCGTATCGGGGTCCGGGCTTCTCCGGACCCGCGGATACGGGCTCAGAGCGTTTTCGACTCGCTCCGGGTCTCCGTCGCCGGCGGCGCCGTCTCCCGGCCGGCCGGCAGTTCCGGAGCGGGCTGCGCGGTCGCGGTGCTCGCGGGCTTGCCGTCGTTGTGCATCTCGCTCACTTCACTCTTGAAGATGCGCAGCGACCGGCCGAGACTGCGGGCCGCGTCGGGCATCCGCTTCGCGCCGAAGAACACCACGAACAGCGCCGCGATGATCAGCCAGTGCCAGATGCTCAGACTGCCCATTGTGGTTACCTCCCAAGACTGTGGTCTTTCCGATGCTACCTGCCCAGACAGGCGCATCGAACGCAACCTGGGGCAGATGCCCGCACGTCACCCGCCGGTAGACCGCCGTTCACCCCACATCCGGTGGTCGCGGACGCGCGGCGGGTCCGCCGGTTGTCAGGCGAGCTCGCCGAGCCCCGCGGCCGCATACGCCGCCAGGGCGGCATCGGACCGCTCCCGGACCGCCGCCACCAGGTCCGGCGGACGCAGCACGGTCACCCCCGATCCGAACCCGAGCGCCAACCGCGCCATCCAATCCAGTGTGGCGAAACGCATGGTCGCCTCGATACTGCCATCGGCGTGCACCGCCACCCGGTGCATCGGGTACTGGTCCAGCACCCAGCCGTGGTCGGCGGCGATGAGCAGCCGCGCCAACGGCACCGCGGGATCGTCCTGGAACAGATCCAGTCCCGCCTCGGCATCGCGGGCCTCCCGCGGCGGGCGGGCCGGTTCATCGAGTTCGGCCGCCGATTCGATGCGGTCGAACCGGAACAGCCGCACACCCTCGGCCTCCCGGCACCACGCCTGCAGATAGCTGTTGTCGTCGACGGCGACGATCCGGATGGGATCGACCACCCGGTCGGACACCACATCGCGGCTCGCCGAGTAGTACTCCAGCCGCAGCGCCCGGCGCGCCGCCACCGCGGACCGCACCGTGGTCACCGCCGGAGCCTCGGCGGGCGGTTCGCCGCCCGGCGCGCCCCCCACGTCCCCGGCCGACGCCGCGCCGGAGATCGCCGCCTCCAGCTTGGCGATGGCCGAATGCGCGGCGGTCGGATCCACCATGCCCGGCAGATCGACGATCGACCGCAGAGCCACCAGCACCGCCGTCGCCTCGATCGAGGTCAGGCGCAACGGCCGCTCGATACCCGCGGTAAAGGTGACCTGCACACTCTCCTCCGAAAAGGACAGATCGATCAGGTCACCGGGACCGTAGCCGGGCAGCCCGCACATCCACAGCTGATTCAGATCGGCCATCAACTGCTTGGTCGTCACCCCCAGATCCGCCGCGGCCTCGGCCGCGCTGATCCCGGGATTGGCCACGAAATACGGGACCATGTTCAGCAGCCGTGACAGCCGCGCCGACAAACGGGTGCTCACAACGCCACCTCCGTCCGGTCGATCACCGAACGCAACCGCGCCACCACATCGGCCCGCAACTCCGCCGGCTCGAGCACCAGCGCATCGGCACCCAACCCGGTGATCAACCGGGCCAGCCAGTGCTGCGACCGGATCGGCACCTCCAGCACGCTGCCCGGCCGGTCACGGACGGTCCGGCTACCCACCACCTCGCCGATCCGGCGCAGATCCCGGCCCCGGCCCTGCGCCACCCAGATGGTGGCCGACCCGGTGACCGGGGCACTACCGGTCACCCGGGTCACGATCTCCCGCAGATCCGTCCCCGCGGGCGGACGCACGGCGTTACGCGGCCCGTACGCGGTGATCTCCTCCCCGATCCGCGACAACCGGAAGGTCCGCACCGCATCCCGGTCGCGATCGTGCCCCACCAGATACCAGCGGCCCCGCCACGTCACCACCCCCCACGGCTCCACATCCCGCATCAGATACGGCGCATTACTGGCGCCGCGATGCTCGAACCGTACCGCCTGCCCGGCATCGATCGCCGCGAGCAACTTACCCAGCACCGGCTCCGACCCACGCGTCCGCGCCGGCACCGCCGGAATCGCCGCGAACGCGGTATCGGTCTCCACATGCACACCCCCCGCCCGCAGTTTCAGCAGCGCCCCCGCCGCGGCCGCCGCCAGCTCCGGCGACTCCCACATCTGTAGAGCGACCGCCACCGCGGCCGATTCCTCACTGGTCAGATCGATATCCGGCAGCTCATAGGCGTCCCGGTTGATCCGGTAACCCTCCACCGTCGAAAAACGACCGGACGGGCCCACCTCGAGAGGTATGCCCAGATCCCGGAGCTCGTTCTTGTCCCGCTCGAACATCCGGCTGAACGCCTCGTCGCTGGCACAGTCCTCGTAGCCCGCGACACTCTCCCGGATGCGCTCCGCAGTCAGGAACTGCCGAGTCGACAGCAGCGCGATGACCAGATTCATCAGGCGCTCGACCTTGGATATCGCCACCCGAAGCAGAATAGTGCAGTGTCTATCGGCGCCGCCTGCGGCGTCGCGGGGTCGAGGCCCCCTTGGTCTCGACCCTTGGATGTGTCTCGTAAGACTCGACGCATTCGGGTTGCGTCGGCGGGCGATGTCCGGATCGGGTGTCGACTCGACCGCCCGGGTGACCTGGTGTCGATTGTCTTCACGAGTAGCAGCGCCCTCGCGGTGCCGAGTCTTATGAGGCACTGAAAGGGTCGAGGCGCGTCCCGCCCTTGGCCGAAGGTGCTCGATGATCGCACTCTGAGGACGGCCCACCGCACGTTGCACGCGCCGCAGGCGTGAGTCTCGAGGCCTGAACGGCGGGACCGAGGGTCCTCGACCCCGCGGCGCCGAAGGCGACGCAAATAGTCACAGCACCTTCGCGAATGGGCGGCTACTCATTCGGGAGGCGCGTCCGAAGGGCACCGGGCGTAGTGGACAGCCAGCGAAGATGCACCGGGGCCGGCCGGACTACAATCCGACCGGCCCCGGCGACTCCCCTACATCGAGGCGATCAGGCGATCCACTCGCTCGTCCACCGAGCGGAACGGGTCCTTGCACAGCACGGTGCGCTGGGCCTGGTCGTTCAGCTTGAGATGGACCCAGTCGACCGTGAAGTCCCGGCCGGCGGCCTGGGCGGCGGTGATGAAATCACCGCGCAGTTTCGCCCGGGTGGTCTGCGGCGGGGTGTCGACGGCCGCGTCGACTGCGTCGTCCTCGGTGATCCGCTTGGCCAGACCCTTGCGCTGCAGCAGGTCGAAGACGCCGCGGCCGCGTTTGATGTCGTGGTAGGCCAGATCCAGCTGAGCGATCTTGGGATCGGCCAGCTCCATGTTGTAGCGATCCTGGTAGCGCTGGAAGAGCTTGCGCTTGATCACCCAGTCGATCTCGGTGTCGACCTTGGCGAAATCCTGCGATTCCACCGCGTCCAGGGTGCGGCCCCACAGATCGACCACCTGGTCGACCTGCGGATCACGGTCCCGGTTGCGCAGGTGCTCCACGGCGCGGGCGTAGTACTCGCGCTGGATATCCAGGGCACTGGCCTGCCGGCCACCGGCCAGCCGCACCGGGCGACGACCGGTGAGGTCGTGGCTGACCTCGCGGATGGCCCGGATCGGATTGTCCAGCGCGAAATCGCGGAACGACACCCCGGCCTCGATCATCTCCAGCACCAAGGCGGCGGTGCCGACCTTGAGCATGGTGGTGGTCTCGGCCATATTCGAATCGCCCACGATCACGTGCAGGCGCCGGTACTTCTCGGCGTCGGCATGCGGTTCGTCGCGGGTGTTGATGATCGGACGCGAACGGGTGGTCGCCGAGGAGACGCCCTCCCAGATGTGCTCGGCCCGCTGCGACAGGCAGAACGTGGCCGCCTTCGGCGTCTGCAGCACCTTGCCGGCCCCGCAGATCAACTGCCGGGTGACCAGGAACGGCAGCAGCACATCGGAGATCCGTGAGAACTCGCCGGCCCGCACGACCAGGAAGTTCTCATGGCATCCGTAGGAGTTGCCCGCCGAATCGGTGTTGTTCTTGAACAGGTAGATGTCCCCGCCGATACCCTCCTCCGCGAGGCGCTGCTCGGCGTCGATGAGCAGGTCCTCCAGTACTCGCTCCCCGGCCCGGTCATGGGTGACCAGCTGGACCAGGCTGTCGCATTCGGCGGTGGCGTACTCCGGATGCGAACCGACGTCGAGGTAGAGCCGGGCGCCGTTTCGCAGGAACACATTGGAGCTGCGCCCCCAGGAAACCACCCGGCGGAACAGATACCGGGCCACCTCGTCGGGGCTGAGCCGGCGGTGTCCGTGAAAGGTGCACGTCACACCGAATTCGGTCTCGATCCCCATAATTCGTCGCTGCACACTATCGAGGTTACAGCGCGGAATGATTCCTGCGGGTCAGTGCGGAAAACCCGATGTATACGGCTTGGCAACGATTGGGCTGTGGTTGTTTGCCCCGCCTCCGGCGGGGCGGGTCGGGGCCCTGTGACCCCGATTCTTCCCTCCTCCGCTCAGTCGCTGCGCTCCTTCCCTCCGTCGGTCCAGAATCGGGGGCGGGCCCCGACCACGAACGCAGACCATCCGGAATAGACATAAGGTGCATGCTGTCGTGCACCCGGACCGACCTGAGGAGGCTCACAGCACTGTAAGTGCTCGAAGGTCACCAATCCATGGACGGCCGACCGCACATCTCACATAAACGGGTCGCGCACCGTTGCCCGGTGCGCGACCCGTGAATCTCCATCCGGCGCGGAGCCGGCCTGTTCAGTCCGGCTTGCCGCCGGTTTCCGGCTCCGCCGAGCCGGCCTCACCCGACGAGCCCAGCAGTTCCTCGAGGGAGGCGCGGCCGATCCGCCGGAAAGCCCGCCGCGGCCGTGCCTGCTCCAGGGTGGCCACCTCGAGCGAACCGACCCCGAGGGTGCGCTTGTCCTTGTCCGCGCCCTCGCTGGACTGCAACGCCTCGACCGCGACCCGGATCGCGCCGGCCAGGTCCAGACCCGGCCGGTAGGACTCCTTGAGCGCGCTGACGATGGGCTCGGTGGTACCGCCCATCACCACGTACTCACGCTCGTCGACGATCGATCCGTCGAAGGTGATCCGGTACAGGACCGATTCGGGCTCCTGCTCCGGATAGCTGACCTCGGCGACGCAGATCTCCACCTCGTAGGGTTTGAGCTGATCGGTGAAGATCGAGCCCAGCGCCTGGGCGTAGGCGTTGGCCAGCGCCCGGCCGGAGACATCGCGGCGATCGTATTGATAGCCGCGCAGGTCGGCCTGCAGGATGCCGCCCCGGCGCAGATTCTCGAATTCGTTGTACTTGCCGACGGCGGCGAAACCGGTCCGGTCGTAGAGTTCGCTGACCTTGTGCAGGGTCGCCGACGGGTTCTCCGCCACGAACACCACACCCTCGTCGTAGGCGAGCACCACGACACTGCGGCCCCGGGCGATACCTTTGCGCGCGAGCTCGGTCTTGTCGCGCATGATCTGCTCGGCGGACGCATACAGCGGCAGGGTCATGCCCGGGCGCTCCCTTCCTCTGCGGCCTGACGGTCGGCGGCGATACCGCGCGCGATCTCCTCGAGCCGGGATTCGGCCACCTCGACGGCGCCCTCGTCGTCGATCAGGATCGCGGTCGGGTAGATCCCGCGCAGCAGGTCGGGCCCGCCGGTCGCGGTATCGTCGTCGGCCGCGTCCACCAGGGCCTCCACCGCGATACGCAGCGCGCGGTCGGCGTCGATCCCCTTGGAGTACAGCTTCTTCAGCGAGGTCCGCGCGAACATGGAGCCGGAGCCGACGGCGGTGAATCCGAACCGCTCCTCGCTGCGCCCGCCGACCACGTCGTAGGAGACGATGCGCCCGGCCCGGTCCGGATCGGTGGCCTGCTGGTCGTAGCCGACCAGCAGCGGCACCACCGCGAGGCCCTGCATGGCGGCCGGCAGGTTGTCGCGCACCATCTTCGACAGTTTGTTGGCCTTGCCGTCGAAGGTGAGGGAAACGCCTTCGATCTTCTCGTAGTGCTCGAGTTCCACCGCGAACAGGCGGACCAGTTCGATGGCCATGCCCACGGTGCCGGCGATACCCGTCGCCGAGTAGGTATCGGTGATATGGACCTTCTCCACATCGCGGCCCGCCAGCAGATTGCCCTGGGTGGAGCGCCGGTCGCCGGCGATCAGGACACCGCCCCGATAGGACACCGCGACCACGGTGGTGCCGTGCGGTGCGATATCCCCCGTGGCACCGCCGCCGGGGTTTCCGGCGGCGGTGGGCTGGCTCAGGGCGTCGAATCCGCTCCCCGGCAGGAGATCCGGTGCGTGTTGACGCAGATGTTCGGAAAAGGACGAGAGGGCGTACCCCAGTTGGAGACGCAAGGGGTCACCTGCGGTCACTGGCCACCTTTCTGCACGTAGGCACGAACGAAGTCTTCGGCGTTCTCTTCGAGCACATCGTCGATCTCGTCGAGCAGGTCGTCGGCGTCCTCCGCCAGCTTCTCGCGCCGTTCCTGACCCGCGGCGTCTACGCCGTCGACGCCTTCGTCGTCGTCGCCGCCCCCGGCGCGTTTGGTGTGCTCTTGTGCCATCGCAGCCGACCTCCTCTGTTTCCACCGACCGGCCGCGCTCGCGTACCGGACGAATCGTGAGCACTCCTGTGCTCGTTCTTCAACACTACCCAGCCGGGACGACACGTAGTCGGATTACGTCCCACCCCGGTGGTCACGACCGCCCGGGGCATATCCGGTGAACACTCAGGTGGTGAGCTGTCGCACCAGGTCAGCAGCGGTATCGACCCCGTCGAGCAGTTTCCCGACGTGCGCTTTGGTCCCGCGTCGGGGCTCCAGGGTGGGAATACGGACCAGCGAATCGCCACCCAGGTCGAAGATCACCGAGTCCCAGCTCGCGGCGGCGATATCGGCGCCGAAGCGGCGCAGGCATTCGCCCCGGAAGTAGGCCCGGGTATCGGTGGGTGGTTTGGTCATGGCGTCGAGCACCTGCTGTTCGGTGACCAGCCGTTTCATGGAACCGCGCGCCACCAGCCGGTTGTACAGACCCTTGTCCAGACGCACATCCGAGTACTGCAGATCCATCAGATGCAGTTTCGGCGCCGCCCAGCCCAGACCCTCGCGGCTGCGCATGCCCTCGAGCAGGCGCAGTTTGGCCGGCCAGTCCAGCAGGTCGGCACATTCCATCGGATCGCGCTCCAGCAGATCCAGCACCATCGACCAGTTGTCGAGCACATCACGCACCCGCTCGTCGTCGTTGCCCTGCTCCTCGACGAACTTGGCGACCCGTTCGTGATACAGCCGCTGGATCGCCAGCCCGGTGAGTTCGCGGCCGTCGGCCAGGGCGACCGTGGCGCGGAGCGTGGGATCGTGGCTGATGGTGTGGACCGCCGTGACCGGGCGGGCCAGTTGCAGATCGGACAGATCGGCACCGGATTCGATCAGGTCCAGCACCAGCGCGGTCGTGCCGACCTTCAGATAGGTCGACATCTCGGCCAGATTGGCGTCCCCGATGATGACGTGCAGCCGGCGATACTTGTCGGCGTCGGCGTGCGGTTCGTCGCGGGTGTTGATGATGCCGCGTTTGAGCGTGGTCTCCAGCCCCACCTCGACCTCGATGTAGTCCGAGCGCTGCGAGAGCTGGTAGCCCGCGTTGTCGCCGGACTGCCCGATCCCGACCCGGCCGGACCCGCAGATCACCTGCCGGGAGACGAAGAACGGCGTGAGCCCGAGAATCACCGCGTTGAACGGGGTTTCGCGGCTCATCAGATAGTTCTCGTGGGTGCCGTAGGAGGCGCCCTTGCCGTCGACATTGTTCTTGTAGAGCTGCATCCGGGGCGCACCGGGCACGCTGGACGCGTGCCGAGCGGCCGCCTCCATCACCCGTTCACCGGCCTTGTCCCAGATCACCGCGTCCAACGGATCGGTGACCTCGGGCGCGGAGTACTCCGGGTGCGCGTGGTCGACGTAGAGGCGGGCGCCGTTGGTGAGGATCATATTCGCCGCGCCGACCTCGTCGGCATCGATCACCGGCGCCGGACCGTTCATCCGGCTCAGGTCGAAGCCGCGGGCATCACGCAGTGGCGACTCGACCTCGTAGTCCCATCGGGTGCGCTTGGCGCGCGGCACCCCCTCCGCCGCGGCGTAGGCCAGAACCGCCTGGGTAGAGGTGAGGATCGGGTTGGCCGACGGCTCGGTGGGCGTGGAGATCCCGTATTCGACCTCGATACCGATGATGCGCTGCATGGGTTCGAGCGTAGGCGACGGACGGCGAATCATCCGTCGAGTAGTACTTCCGGCCGATGCCGTGGCGCAGCCCGCGACCACATGCTCTGACCATGACCCGCACCGTCACCGACCCACTCGCCCCCGGACCGAACCCGCCACGCCCGGCCCGGCTCGCGGCACTGGATGTGCTGCGCGGAATCGCCATCCTGGGCACGCTGGGCACGAATGTCTGGATCCTGACCGACCCCGAGGGCCTGAGCGGATATCTGCACCGGATCTCGATCTCCCCCACCGACGGCTGGATGTGGGCCGAGAAGGTGTTGCAGCAGTTGGCCCAGGGCAAATTCCTGGGCCTGCTCACGGTGATGTTCGGAATCGGCCTGGCCATCCAGCAGAGCTCGGCCCGCCGGGCCGGGCGCCCCTGGCCGGGCGGATACCCCTGGCGCGCCGCCCTGCTGTTCCTCGACGGCCTGCTCAATTTCCTCCTGATTGCCGAATTCGATGTGCTCATGGGGTACGCCGTGACGGCGGCGATCGTCGCGTTTCTGCTCACGCGCGGTGGGCGGGCCCAGGGCCGGTGGCTCTACGCGATGCTCGGCGTGCATCTCACCCTGATCGCGCTGTACGTCGTCTCGCTGGTGGTGGCGGCGCCGGCCGCACCACGGGCGCGGGCGCCGCTGTCGCCGAATCCGTACGCCGACGGTTCGTTCTGGGATCTGGTGCTGTTCCGCGCCGAGCACGCCCTGGCGTTCCGCGCCGAAGCGATCGTCATCCTGCCGCTGTCCATCGTGCTGTTCCTGGTGGGCGCCCGCCTGTTCCACGCCGGTGTGTTCCTGCCCGAGGGGGCGCGCCTGCGGCGCCTGCTCCTGCTCCTGGGTTTCGGTGTGGCCGCGCCGATCGATCTGCTGGCCGGCCTGGCCGGCGGCGGCGACTTCGTACTGATCACCCGTTATCTGGTGGCGCCGGTGGTCGCGCTGGGCGTCCTGGCACTGGTCGCCGAATTCTACGTGCGCCGCCCCCACACCGGTTTCGCCGGACGCCGGCTGAGCGAGATCGGCCGGGCCGCGCTGAGCTGCTACATCCTGCAGAATCTGGTGGCGTCGATCCTGTGCTACGGCTGGGGGTTCGGGCTGGCCGCACGGTTCGCCCCGGAGGCCCGGGTGCCTTTCACGGTCGCCGTCTACGTGACGGTGTGCGCGGTGATCGCGCTGTTCGCGCACTGCTGGCTGCGCCGGTTCGAACGCGGTCCGGTGGAGTGGCTGTGGCATTCGAGCTATCGGCTCCTGAATCGGGCATAGCCGCCGCGCTGCGCTGATACGCCCGCCACAGTGAGCAGACACACCCGGTCGCGGTACCGCCGCGCGGCCGGGTAGCTGCCACCATTGACCCGGCCGTACCGGCAGATGCCCGGCCCGTCTATCCGGGCCGGGCGCGCAGCTTCGACGGAGGACGCGATGGGGACCGACAGCACCGGCGACGAACCGGGCGCACACGCCGTACCGGACGACACGGGAGACACCGACACCCGCGCCCGGGTGCGCCGTCGCATCCGTATCTGGGCCGGCCCGATCGTGGTGGTGACGCTGCTGATGGCCCTGCTGTCCACGATGTATCTGGGCTATGTCGTCAACCCGGAGAAGAACCTGCACGATTTCCCGATCGCGCTGGTGAACCAGGACGACGGCGATATCCGCGACGGACAGCAGATCGATATCGGTGACCAGATCACCGCGGCGCTCACCGAGCGCATCCCGGCCGACAAGGTGGATCTGCGGGTCACCGGCATCGGCGAGGCCCAGCGTCTGCTCGACAACGGCGAGGTCTACGGGGCGATCATCCTGCCCAGCGATCTGTCCAAACGGCTGTCGATCCTGGGTGCCGGCAGTGTGGTGCCCGGCGATATCCAGCAGCCGGTGATCACCGTGGTGACCAATCCGCGTACCGGGACCTTCGCCACCCAGATCACCCAGATCATCGCCCGGCAGGCGCTCACGCAGGTGAACGCCGAGGTCGGCAAACAACTCACCGCGACGGTCGACCGCGAAGTGAGCTCCGGCCCCGGCGGCGGCACCCAGGTCTCCGGCGCGTCCCGGCTGATGCTGGCCGAGCCGATAAATGTGCTCATCGAGCAGTACCGGCCGCTGCCGGACGGGACCGGCCAGGGGCTGTCCGCGTTCTTCTACACCCTGCTGGTGGTGCTGGCCGGTTTCACCGGTGCCATGATCGTGCACACCATGATCGATTCGGCGCTCGGTTTCGTTCCCACCGAATACGGGCCGTGGTTCGTACACCATCCGACCTCCCCGCATTCCCGGGTCCGCACCCTGCTGCTGAAGTGGGGGGTGATGGCCGTGGTGGCGCCGGTCGCCTCCGGGTTGTTCGTCGGTATCGCCACCCTGCTGGACGTTCCGCTCGAACACGGCCTGGCGCTGTTCCTCTTCGGCACGCTGGCGATCCTCGCGGTCGGGGTCACGGCGCTGTCGGTGCTCGCGGTGTTCGGGTCTGCGGGTCTGCTGATCAACCTGATCCTGTTCATCGTGCTCGGCCTGCCCTCCGCCGGCGCCACCATCCCGCTGGAGGCCACCCCGCACTACATGGCCTGGCTGGCCGCCTTCGAACCGATGCACCAGATCTACCTGGGTATCCGCGCCATCCTGTACTTCGACGCCCACGGCAATCCCGGACTGGCGCGCGGGGTCGGGATGAGCCTGGTCGGGCTGGGAATCGGCCTGGTCCTCGGTCTCGTCTTCACGATCCTCTACGACCGCAAGGGCCTGGACCGCCGCAGCGACCGCTGAACCGCGGCGCGGACCGCCCGGCGCGGGCCGGACTGCGCAAGATCGGTCAAGCGCACCGGGTATCCGACCCGACAGACTCTACGGGTGAGCAACCGACGGGACCGACTGCGAGAACTACTGGACGCCGTTCTCGACGAAGACAACACCACGCTCGGGCAGATGGCCGCCGGTGCGTACTCCTCGCGGTACCACTTCGCCCGGCAGTTCAGTCGCGGTACCGGCGAGTCGCCGGTGGGTCTGCGGCGGCGGGTGCTGCTGGAGCGCGCGTGCTGGCAGCTGGGCGGCGGCGCGGCGGTCACCGAGGTGGCCTTCGCCGCGGGGTACGACACGGTGGAGGGGTTCAGCAGGGCGTTCACCCGCGCGTTCGGTCATCCACCGAGCGCGACCCCGCCGCTGACGGGCCGGACACCGCGCTGGCTGCCCGCGGCGAACGGCATCCATTTCCATCCGCCCATGTCGCTGTGGGTGGAGGGAGAACCGAGAGGACGATCCGATATGGACCCGACCGCCCTGCTGCTGCACCACGACCTCGAGGACACCGCCCTGCTGCTGAAAGCGGCCACGGGATTGACCGAGGAGCAGTACCGGCGCGCCCGGGGCAGCAGCGGGACCGTCCTGCCCTGGGACGGCCCCGAGGATTCGGTCGCGGCGGTACTGCACCATCTGATCCGCAGCAAGGAGTGCTGGCTGGCCTCGATCGAGGGCGCCGACACTCCGGTGGCCGGCGGCGACGATCCGGCCGCGCTCGCGGCTCGCCTCGACGAGGTGGGGCCCCGGTGGCTGGATACCGTCCGCGAGATCGATCGGCGCGGCGGCTGGGGCGACACCCTGATCGATGCCCTGTGCGAGCCCCCGGAGAGTTTCGTTCTCGGCAGCGTGATCGCGCATGTGCTCACCTACTCCGCGTATCGCCGCCAGCTGGTGCGGTACTGGATACGCGACACATCACCCGATGATCCCGTCGGCTGGGGCGACCCGATCGACTGGCTGCGAAGGAGAGAGTGAATGACCACCCCGGCGACCGGCCCCCGGACCGTCTACTACACGGCGACCAGCCTCGACGGCTTCATCGCCACCCCCGAGCACTCCCTGGACTGGCTGCTGTCCCGGGAGGCCGACAACGACAACGGCCCCATGGCCATGACCGAGTTCATGGCCGGGGTCGGCGCGATCGTGATGGGCGCCAACACCTATCAGTGGCTGCTCGACAACGAGGCGGCGCAACCCTGGCCCTACGAGGTCCCGACCTGGGTCTGCACCCATCGTGAGTTCCCCCCGCGTATCGACGGCGATGTGCGCTTCACCCAGGACCCGATCGAGCTCGTGCACAAGTCGATGACCGCGGCGGCGGCCGGGAAGAACCTGTGGGTCGTCGGCGGCGGCGAACTCGCGGGACAGTTCGCCGACCGCGGTGTGCTCGACGAGGTGATCGTGTCGATCGCTCCGGTGACCCTGGGCGCGGGCGCGCCGCTGCTGCCGCGCCGGCTGGAGCTGCGGGTCGACGAGGTGGCGGGCAATGGGGAATTCGCCTGCGTGCGCTACACGGTCGTCGCGCCGAACGGATGATTCGGCGAGGTGCGGTCGGGCAGGAACGACCGCACCGGTCCGCCATCCGTGACTGGGCCGGCCGGGTGAGCGGGACGGTGCCGGTCGAGTTCGGGTCTGCGGGTCGGAACGGGCCTTCAACACGCACCGACCCGCACGGCCGGAACGGAGGCGAAGGGTTCGCCTACCCCGAGGAAACCGACGACGTCCAGGAAGCGAAGGCGCTGGGGTTGCGGGTCTGCAGCAGCACCCGTCCGGGGCCCACGAAGTCGAACACCAGGCCTTCCCCGGATTTGAGCGACTGCAGGGAGCGACCGGAGACCGCGCGCCGGATGGTGAATTGGATCGACAGATCGTAGGCGACCACGTGTCCGGTATCGATGGTGACCGGCTCGCCGGGCGCCAGATCGATGACATCGATGGCCCCGAATACACCGACCACGACTTCGCCCTGGCCCGAGGCGCGCAGCCCGAAGCCGCCCTCACCGCCGAACAGGTTGGCGAATCCGCCCCATTTGCTCTCCACCCGGACGCCGGTCGAATTGGCGATCCAGCCCCCGCGGCTGATGAAATACGGCCGGTCCGGGGCGATCTGGAGGGCCAGCATATCCCCGGGTAGCGACGGCGCCACATCCACCCAGCCGCCCTGCTGCGGCGCGGTGAAGGTGGATACGAAGAACGATTCGCCCGAGAGCATCGACCGCTTCAGGCCGGCCAGGATGCCGCCCTCGGCCTTGGCCTCCAGACTCACCCCGGCCGAATGCGCCACCATGGCGCCGGATTCCACGCGGACCGGCTCACCACCCGCCAGGACACAGCGGGCCACCGTCGACGACGGATTGTGCCGCAGTTCAACTTTCATGAGCCGACACTACCGCCACCGAGGTGGTGACCGTACGGTACCGGTGGCTGTCCGTACCGGTACCGCACGCACGCTTCCGGGTCGGGCACGGTAGGCGATAACCTGCGTTTTCCGCACCGAAAGCCGGCCGCCGCAGCGTTCCAGCGCGCACCGAGGTCGGACCCGGCCGCGCTACGCTCCGGCAACCGCCGGGGACTCAGCCCAGCGAATCCAGCGCATCCGCATCGCGGGCTACGACCGCACGCCCGGCGGTGAACACAAGCGGACGCTGGATGAGCCGGGGATGCTCGGCGAGCGCCTCGATCCAGCGTTCCCGGTCCGCCTCGGTCCGTCCCCACTCGGCCATTCCCAGGTCCTTCGCGATGTCCTCACCGGTGCGGGTGATATCCCACGGTTGCGCATCGAGCCGGTCGAGCGCCGTGCGGATCTCCGCGGCGGTGGGCGGATCGTCGAGGTATCGGCGGACCGAGTACTCGATTCCGGCGGCATCCAGATGCGCCAAGGCGGCCCGGCTCTTACTGCAGCGCGGGTTGTGCCAGATCTCGGTTTCCGGAGTGCTCATGGCTGTGAGCGTAGCCCGCTACAGGTGCATCCATTCCGGCCACACCTGCGACCACGGCCGCCGCGGCTGCGCGCATTTCCACAGGGTGACGTCGCGGGTGTTGCCCAGGAAGCCGAGCCGGGTGTCGACGTGGCCGATCGGTTCGAGTGTCGCGAACTGCGCGCGCAACAGATCCTCGTCGCCGCCCACACACACCAGGGTGGTGGCCGATTCGGCCGGCGCGCCGAAATATCCGAACCCGCGCGAGGGGCTGTGCACCTGCGGCAACTCCGTCCGCGCCAGCTGATCCAAGGCGCCCGCCTGCCAGTAGCTTTCCGTGATCACCGCCGATCGGTCCCGCTCCGCGGCGGGCAGCGAACGGTAGGCCGTCACCACCGCGTCCGCCAGTTCGATCCAGCCGAATTCGCCGTACAGCCCGATGTTCAACGCGGCCTCGGTATCGTTCGCGGGCGGGGCGATCGCGTCGGGGTCCTGCCAGGGCGTGGACCCGGCGATCAGGGCGAGCGATACCGCCACCAGCACCGCGCCCGAGCCGAGGAGCACCCGGCGGCGCCGTACCGGCTCGACCCGCCGCACCGCCGCCAGCAGACCGACCGCGCCGGCCGCGAACACCACTCCGTACATTCCGGCCAGGTAGTAAACACGGCCGCCGGAGAGCAGGAACACCGCGAGCAGCAGCACCGTGGTGGCGCCCAGGAAGCGGTACGGACGCAGCGGCTCGTGGCACAGCAGTGCCCAGAGGCCGTAGCACAGCAGCACCGCGCCCAGCGCTCCCGCGAGCAGGACGGCCAGGGGCACGAAGGCCACCGGGCCGCCGGAGTACTGCTGTTCCGCGCGCACCACCGCGCCCAGGCCCAGCTGCGGCCAGCCGTGCCGAGCCTGCCAGAACAGAGAAGGGACCGATACCAGCAGCACGATCAACCCACCCGCCCACAGCACCGGCCGCCGTACCAGGTCCCGGGGGCCGAAGACCAGGGAACTCGCCACCACCGCGAGCCAGAAGAACGGGATCAGCCATTTGACCTGCATATCCAGTGCGGTGACCGCGGTGGCGGCCAGCAGCAGCGCGTCGCGGCGGGTGCGGACCCAGCGCACCACCAGCCAGGTGATCAGGACCCACAGCGCGGAGTCGATCGCGTTGGTGGACAGGTTCTTGGCCTGCATGAGCAGAAACGGTGAGGTCGCGTAGCCCACGGCGGTGAGAACCTGGGCGCCGCGACCGCCCCCGAGTTCCCGTGCGATCA
Organism: Nocardia sp. NPDC004568; assembly: GCF_040609955.1. Lineage (NCBI taxonomy): Bacteria > Bacillati > Actinomycetota > Actinomycetes > Mycobacteriales > Nocardiaceae > Nocardia > Nocardia sp. NPDC004568. Next base: position 122,841 of record NZ_JBEXLL010000006.1, on the reverse strand, counting down.
GGGCGGCGACCACGATCGCGACCACGGTCAGAACGATCGCGGGCAGGCGCAGGGCCACCAGCGAACCCGGCGCGACGGCATTCCCCAGCGCCGCGAGCAGGGGCAGCACCGGCCCCTGATCGGCGTAACCGAACGACAGCCGCCGTCCCGCGGCCAGGAAGTACAGTTCGTCGCCGAAATAGCCGTAGCGGGTCGCCGAGAGCACCAGCACGACGGCGGCCACGGCGGCCACCCCGAGGACAGGAACGGTCGCGAAGGACCGGTCGGTCGGTGTGTCCGGCCGCGGCGGGGCGGAATCGGTCATCGTGGTCACGGGATACTCCTGGGCTTCGTGAACCTGGCCCTCGGAACATATCCGCGACGCCGCCGCCCCGGCGTCCACCGATCGGTGGAATCCAGGGGGGCGAGACCGCACGCGCGGCGTACCCGCGGTACGACCACAGGTGGACCCCGGCGACGACCGAGGCCGCGCCCCAGCGGGGCGCGGCCTCGGTGATTCGTGCCGGTTACAGGTACTGGCCGGTGTTCGACTCGGTGTCGATCGCCCGGCTGGCACTGGCGTTCTTCCCGGTGACCAGCGTGCGGATGTAGACGATCCGCTCGCCCTTCTTCCCCGAGATACGGGCCCAGTCATCCGGATTCGTGGTGTTGGGCAGGTCCTCGTTCTCGGAGAACTCGTCCACGATCGAATCGTAGAGATGCTGTATCCGCAGACCCGGGTTACCGGTGTCGAGCACCGCCTTGATGGCGTACTTCTTGGACCGGTCCACGATGTTCTGGATCATGGCACCGGAGTTGAAGTCCTTGAAGTACAGGACCTCCTTGTCGCCGTTGGCGTAGGTGACCTCCAGGAAGCGGTTGTCCTCGCTCTCGGCGTACATCCGGTCCACCACCCGCTCGATCATCGCGCGGACGCAGGCCACCTTGTCGCCCTTGAACTCCTCCAGATCGTCGGCGTGCAGCGGCAGCCCCTCGGTGAGGTACTTCGAGAAGATGTCCTGCGCCGATTCGGCGTCCGGCCGCTCGATCTTGATCTTCACGTCCAGCCGGCCGGGCCGCAGGATCGCGGGATCGATCATGTCCTCGCGGTTGGAGGCGCCGATGACGATGACGTTCTCCAGCCCTTCCACACCGTCGATCTCGCTCAGCAGCTGCGGCACCACGGTGGTCTCCACATCCGAGGAGACACCGGAACCGCGGGTGCGGAAGATCGAGTCCATCTCGTCGAAGAACACGATCACCGGCGTGCCTTCCGAGGCCTTCTCCCGGGCCCGCTGGAAGATGATCCGGATATGGCGTTCGGTCTCGCCGACGAACTTGTTCAGCAGCTCGGGGCCCTTGATGTTCAGGAAGTAGGACTTCGCTTCCTTGGCATCCTCGCCCCGCGCCTCCGCGATCTTCTTGGCCAGCGAGTTCGCCACCGCCTTGGCGATCAGCGTTTTACCGCAGCCGGGCGGACCGTAGAGCAGCACACCCTTGGGCGGGCGCAGCGCGTACTCGCGGAACAGATCCTTGTGCAGGAACGGCAGCTCCACGGCGTCGCGGATCTGCTCGATCTGGCGGCCGAGACCACCGATGTCCTCGTATCCGACATCGGGGACCTCTTCCAGGACCAGATCCTCGACCTCGGCCTTGGGGATGCGTTCGAACGCGAACCCGGCCTTCGTATCGACCAGCAGGGAGTCACCGGGCCGCAGCTTGCGGATCGGCGAGTCCGGATCCTCCAGATCGTCGGCGTCGGCCAGTTTGGCCAGGGGGCCGGACAGCCAGACCACCCGCTCCTCGTCGGCATGCCCGACGACCAGCGCGCGGCGTCCTCCGTCGAGGATCTCCCGCAGTGTGCCGATCTCCCCGATCGCGTCGAACATCCCGGCCTCGACCACCGTCAGCGCCTCGTTGAGACGGACGGTCTGGCCGTAGGCCAGGGTCGTGGTGTCGATGTTCGGCGAGCAGGTCAATCGCATCTTGCGGCCGGAGGTGAACACGTCGACGGTCTGATCCTCGTACACACCGATCAGAATCCCGTAACCGCTGGGCGGCTGACCGAGCCGGTCGACCTCCTCACGCAACGCGACGAGTTGCTGTCGCGCTTCCTTCAGGGTATCCATCAACTTGGTGTTGCGAATGGTCAGCGAATCGATACGGGCTTCCAATTCCCGTGTGCGATCCGGTGAGTCGGCGAGTTGCCTCCGGAGTGCAGCCGCTTCGGCGCGTACTGCCTCGAGTTCTCTCCAGGCCGCCGAATCCGAATTCTCGATGGGGCTCATGTGCTGCTCCTCCCAGTCCCGGTCTATCAACGCTACCGGGCGCGGCCCGTTTGCGCTGTCCGACACGATTTCGTCGTGATCACATCTGGTCCGCGGCCATCTGCAGGTCACACCATGTTAGCCTCCCCTAACCCAACTATGGTGGGCATGCTCACCGACTAGCCGAAAGGTTGCCAGATATGCAACTTCCCGCACGGACACGGCGATTGTCCCGCGTCGCGGCGGCTACCGCCGCGGCCGCCGCCCTGGCGCTGGGGCTCACGGCCTGCGGGTCCGACGACGACGGCGACACCGCCGCCGCCAGCAGTGTCGCGGCCACCACCAGCGCCGCGGCGCACGACCACGGGGACGACCACGGCGATACCGCGGCCGCGCCCACCGCGCAGAGCCTACAGTCCAACCTCGAGCAGATCACAAACCCGGATGTCCCGGTGGACGAGAAGGTGGAACTGATCGACGACGGCGAGCACCGGCGGGGCCTGCTGGAGCAGCTCAACGCCGCCCTGCAGACCTATCGCGGAATCACCTTCCAGGTCGGCGAGGTCACCGTGGACGGTGAGACCGCCACCGGGCAGACCACCATCACCAGCCCCTCCGGTCAGAGCGCACCGCCCATGCCGCTGACCTGGGAGCACGAGGACGGCACCTGGAAACTGTCCGATGCGAGCGCCTGCGTCCTGTTCGGATTCGCGCAGATCCCCTGCTCCCCCGCCTGACCACCCCGGACCCGCGGGACCACGGAGAGCCGGTGATCCGGCCCCCCATGGTCCCGCGGGCGCCCGTCTCAGCCCTTCGACGGCCGGCGCTGCGGTTTCGGGGTGACCACTCCTTCGGCCAGCCGTCGCGCGCTCACCAGGAAGGCCGTATGGCCCTGCATCCGATGCTCGGGCCGCACCGCCAGCCCCACCACGTGCCAGCCGCGCACCATCGACTCCCAGGACCGCGGTTCGGTCCAGCACTGCTGTTCCCGCAGGGCTTCCACCAGCCGGGAGAGCTGGGTCACCGTCGCGACGTAGACGATCAGCACCCCGCCGGGCACGATGGCCCGCGATACGGCCGGTAACGCGTCCCAGGGCGCCAGCATGTCCAGCACCGCGCGGTCCACCCGCTCCCCCGCGTAATCGGCCACATCGCCGACGGTGAGCTGCCAGTTCGCAGGGCGCTCGCCGAAGAAGCGCTCCACATTGCGGACGGCGTGCTCGGCGTGGTCCTCACGGATCTCATACGAAACGACCGCCCCGTCGGGCCCCACCGCGCGCAGCAAAGAACAGGTCAGCGCGCCCGACCCCGCCCCAGCCTCCAGCACCCGGGCGCCGGGGAACATATCGCCCTCGTGCACGATCTGCGCGGCGTCCTTGGGGTAGATCACCGCCGCCCCGCGCGGCATGGACATCACGTAATCGGTCAGCAGCGGGCGCAGGGCCAGATACGGCGTGCCGTTGTTGGAATGCGCGAGGGTGCCCTCGTCGGCGCCGATCAGGTCGTCGTGGGCGATGGCGCCGCGGTGGGTGTGAAACTGTTTACCCGGTTCCAGCAACACCGTGTACAGCCTGCCCTTGGCGTCGGTCAGCTGCACGCGGTCGCCGACGACGAATGGCCCGGTCCGTCTGGCCGTCATGGATCTCCGTTCCCGATGAGTACTGCGCCCGGCCGATCACCGGGCGCGGCACCGTGTCGGTGCCGCCGGATAGCCTGCCAGGTATGTCAGCGCCACCGAGCACGCCCCCGGCCGGTTCCGGCCTCGAATCGGCACCCGCCGCCGCCCGGCCGGCGTTGTCCCCTTCGCGCGCAGCCGATTTCAAGCAGTGCCCGCTGAAGTACCGGCTCCGCACCATCGATCGCGTCCCGGAGCCGCCGAGCCGCCAGGCGGTGCGCGGCACGGTCGTGCACGCCGTCCTCGAAGACCTCTACGCCTTGCCCGCAGCCGACCGCGATCCCGACCACGCGACCGCGCTGGCCGAGCCCGCCTGGACCCGGGTGCTGACCGAACGGCCCGAGGCGGCCGAACTCCTCGCCGCCGGCCTCGATGTCGCGCGCTTCCTCGACGAGGTCCGTGCCCTGGTACGCACCTACTACCGGCTCGAGGACCCCCGCCGCTTCGAACCCGAATCCTGCGAGACCCGGCTCGAGGTCCAGCTGCCCGACGGCGCCCCGCTGCGCGGTTTCGTGGACCGGATCGATGTGGCGTCCACCGGGGAGCTGCGGGTGGTCGACTACAAGACCGGCCGGGCGCCGGGCCCCACCCAGGAGACGCGGGCGCTGTTCCAGTTGAAGTTCTACGCGCTGATGCTGCTGCGCACCCGCGGTGTGGTGCCCACCCAGCTCCGGTTGATCTACCTGGCCGATGCCGAACTGCTCACCTACACCCCCGACGAGGACGAACTACTCCGCTTCGAACGCACCCTCACCGCCCTGTGGGACGCCGTCCGCGCGGCGGGCCGTACCGGAGATTTTCCGCCGAATCCGAGTTGGCTGTGTGATTACTGCGCCTACAAAAGCCTGTGCCCGGCATTCGACGGAACACCCCCGCCGTACCCCGGCTGGCCCGCGGACGACGAATCCCCGGCCGAATCCTTCGCCGAATCGGTATCGGAATGAGACTGTGTTCACTGTCCCGCCGCCGGCGGCGACCTGGGCACTCGTGACCCCGGTTCTCCACTCCGTCGATCCCGAACCCGGACGGGCCCGGCCACTGATGCCGAGCATCGACAGCCGAGATTTCTCACCGCCGATGTAGAAAAGACACGAGCGCGTCCGTCGTATGAGGGAGAGGAGTAGCGGACTCCTCCGCGATGAAAGGATGCGGACATGCACTACCTGGCGCTGATGTTCGGACGCGAGGACGACGCGGCCCTCGGTCCCGGCACTCCCGAATTCGCCGCAGAGGTTGAGCGCTACGCCGAATTCGAGGCCCGAGCGGGCCGCGCGGTCGCCGGCGGGCACGCGCTGTCTCCCTCGGTCCCGGCAGTTCACATACGACGGCCGAACGACCGGACTCTCGTATCCACCGGCCCGTTTCCCGAGCAAGCCGAGGTGGTCGGCGGTTTCTACGTCTTCGACTGCGCGAATCTCGACGAGGCCATCCGCCTCGCCCGCCGACTGCCCGCGGCAGAGCAAGGCACGGTGGAGGTGCGGCCGATGGTGCAGTGGGAGGCGCCGACGAAGCTCGGTGCGGACGGCTGGCTCGCGCTGCTGTGGGAGAAGCCCGACGCGGTGATCGCGCCCGACACGCCCGAGTGGACGGCGGCCGCCGTCGAGCACGAACGGTTCGCCGAAAAGGTGGGTGCGGCCATACGAGGCGGAGGGGCGGTGCACCCGCCCGCCACCGCCACCACCGTGCGGGTGCGCCAGGGCGAATTGGTGCTCAGCGATGGGCCGTTCGCCGAATCCGCAGAGATCGTCGACGGACTGTACATCCTGGCCGCCCCAAGCGCCGAGCAGACCACCGACTACGCGGCGCAGATTCCGATCAGCTCCACCGGCCGCACCGAGGTCCGCCGGATCGTGGACCTCGACGACTGACGCGATGGGCTCGGCCGATTATCTCGACGACGTGTACAGGGCCGAATTCGGCCGGGCCCTCGCCACCATTGCGCGCCTGGTCGGCGATATCGGTTCGGCCGAGGACGCGGTCCAGGACGCGTTCGCCGAGGCACTGCGCGCCTGGCCCGTCTCCGGTCCGCCCGCCAATCCGGGCGCCTGGATCACCACCGTGGCCCGGAACCGCGCCCTGGATCGGCTCCGGCGCGATGCGAACCGGGCGGCAAAAGAACACACCGCGAGCCGCGAGGCCGCGCCGGCCGAGGAACCCGAGGTGTCACCGATCCCGGACGATCAGCTGAGGATGATCTTCACCTGCTGTCATCCCGCCCTATCTCCCGAATCACGGGTCGCGCTGACCCTACGGCTGGTTTGCGGGCTGCGGACCGGGGAGATCGCCCGAGCCTTCCTGCAGCCCGAACACACAGTGGCGCAGCGGTTGAGCCGGGCCAAAGCGAAGATCCGACAGGCCGGAATTCCGCTGGGCGTGCCGTCCGCACCTCTGCTCGGCGAACGACTCCCGGCAGTGCTGTCGTGCATCTACCTGGTGTTCAGCGAGGGCTATTTCGCGACGTCGGGAGACTCGGCGGTGCGGGATGAGCTGTGCGAGGAGGCACTTCGACTGGGTCGGCTGCTGTGCGGGCTGCTGCCGGACGAACCGGAGCCTCGCGCCCTGCTCGCGCTGATGCTGTTGAACGACAGCCGCCGGGCGCAACGGCGGTCGGAATCCGGGGAGCTGGTGCCGCTGGAGGAACAAGACCGATCCCGTTGGGATCGAGCGAAGATCGAAGCGGGCCTGAGGTGTCTGGTTTCGGCGTCCGAACAGAGCGGCAGCGGCCCATATCTGGCGCAAGCGCGGATCGCGGGCGCACACGCGATCTGCCCTCATTTCGCCGGCACCGACTGGGAGGCGGTGGTGCGCGCCTACGATGAATTGCTGCGCTACACGACCTCCCCCGCGATCCTGGTGAATCGCGCAGTCGCCGTAGGCTTCCGGCACGGCTTCGAACAAGGTTTGGCAGCTCTGGACGAGATCGCCGACCACCCCCGCCTGGCCGGAACGAACCAGGTCGCGGCCGCCCGCGCCGACCTGCTCCGCCGGGCCGGACGCTCCGCCGAGGCCGCGGCGTACTACCGCTCGACCCTCGACCGGACCGCCAATGACCAGGTGCGAGACTTCCTGCGTCGCCGCCTCGACGAAGTCACGACACTCCAGGAGCGCAGTTCGGAATGAACCTCGAGATCGCCTTACGCTGCTTCCCCGCCTGTTCGGCAATGTCGTAGGTGATGCGGTGGCGACCGCCGAACCGTCGAGCACGAAAGCGTGTCGCACGAGCCGGGCGGCTCGAACTATTTCGGGACCCCATGGACGGTCGAACACACATCGCCCTGCCGGCGCCGAGGGCCAGAACTCGGCGCCGGAGGCGAGCCGGGTTGTGACGGCCTGTCAGAAGGCGCGGCAGGAGCGGATATCGGTGGCCAGGATGGCCCGGGCGCCCAGTTCTGCCAGTTGATCCATCAGCTCGTTGCCCTTCTTCCGCGGGACCAGCGCCCGGACCGCCACCCAGCCGGGGTCGGCCAGGGGGGCGACCGTCGGGGATTCCAGGCCCGGGGTGAGCTCGGCGGCGCGTTCCAGCAGGTTCTTCGGGCAGTCGTAGTCGAGCATCAGATACTGCTGAGCGAACACCACGCCCTTGACCCTGGCGATCAGCTGGTTACGCGCCCGGTCACGCTGGTCGGAGCCGGCCCGCTCGATCAGCACGGCCTCGGAATCGCACAGCGATTCGCCGAAGGCGACGAGATTGTGCTGGCGCAGGGTCCGGCCGGACCCGACCACATCGGCGATCGCGTCGGCCACGCCGAGCTGGATGGAGATCTCCACGGCCCCGTCGAGCCGGATCACCTCGGCCTCGATCCCGCGGCGGGAAAGATCGGCCAGCACCAGGTTGGGGTAGGAGGTGGCGATCCGCTTGTCCTGCAGATCCTCGACCTTCCAGTCCTGGCCCTGCGGGGCGGCATAGCGGAAGGTCGAACCGCCGAATCCGAGCGAGAGTCGTTCGTGCACGGGTGCACCCGAGTCCAGCGACAGATCGCGACCGGTGATCCCCAGATCGAGCTCGCCGGATCCGACATAGATGGCGATGTCCTTGGGCCGGAGGAAGAAGAACTCCACCTGATTGGCCGGATCGAGCACGGTGAGATCGCGGGAATCGGTGCGTTTGCGGTAGCCGGCCTCGGTGAGAATGGCGACCGCGGATTCGGAGAGTGCGCCCTTGTTGGGCACTGCGACGCGTAGCATGGTGGTCCTTTCGGTCGGGGGGACGGTCGGGGCGTCTACAGATGTCGGTAGACGTCCTCCAGCCGCAGCCCGCGGCCCACCATCAGAACCTGCACCCAGTAGAGGAGCTGGGAGATCTCCTCGGCGAGCGCCTCGTCGCCCTCGTGTTCGGCGGCCAGCCAGACCTCACCGGCCTCCTCCAGCACCTTCTTGCCCTGGGTATGGACGCCCGCGTCCAGCGCGGCGACGGTACCCGACCCGGCGGGACGGGTGGCTGCGCGATCCTGGAGCTCGGCGAACAGGGCCTCGAAAGTCTTCACGGCAGGTCATTGTTTCAGACCACCGCCGCGCGACTCCGCCCGAGTGGCGCCACTGTGTCGTGGCACCCACCCGGGCGAGCACGCGCGTACCGCTCACGGCTGTGTCCAGTGCGCATGCGCGAGGGCCTTCCGTGGTCACTGCGCTACCGCCTCCGGGCCCGGCTCGCTCACGCTGGGTCCTTGCGCATGAGCGAGGGCCCTGCGTGGTCACACTGCGCTACCACCTCCGGGCCCGACCCCGCTCACGCTCCGGCGAGCAGGGCCTCCAGTTCGGCGACGGCGGTGCGCAGCTGCGCCGCGAACGCGTGCATCTCGTCGGCGACGGCCGCCGGGGTGGCCAGATACAGATTCCACCGATCGGGCAGCAGCACGTAGGCGATACCGATGCACTTCGGGCTGGTGGACCCGAAACCGAAGTAGCTGATGTTCACCGACGGCGCGGAGCTGGTGCTCAGATAGTCGTCGCGCAGGACGGTCCAGCCGGGGCTGGAGTACAGCGGGATCGGGTCGGTGACGCCCAGTTCGGCGCCGCGGCGCCGCTGGATCCATTCGAGTTCCCACAGATGCTGTTCCGGCGCCGCACCCGACTGGCACTGCTTCGCCCGTTCCACATGCGCGGCGGCGGCGGCCCGGGCGGCGGCCAGTTTCGCGGCGGGCTCGGCCGCCGGGTCCGTCAGGGTGTCGGCGAAGGTCACCATCTCCGGGGTCACCACTCGCATCGCCTCGGTACGGCCGTTGCGGTACTGCCGGGTGGCGATGGATTCGTAGGTGGCGCCGGTGAGGCCCTTGCTGCGCCGATGCGCGAGCTGGTAGCTCAGCTGCGCGAACGCGTCCGGGGAGATGCCGAGCTGTTTGGCCCGGGCGGTGCCGAAATCGGGGAACGAGACGATTGTGGTGGCATTGTCGGCGGCGTACTGCGCGAACGCCGCCCCGGCAGCGACCACCTCCGCCTGCTGCTCCGCGTCGAGCCGGAACTCGATCTGCTCGGCCGGCGGCAGCCCCTGCCCCCGTGCGCCGGACCGCTGGAGATGTTCGCCGACGGGAGTCTCCAGCAGGGTGTCGACGAAGGACAGGATGGTGGTGCCGTCCAAGCCGCAGTGCTCGACATTGATGCCGGCCCGGCCGTCGGCGAAGACGATGAACGAGACCGATTTGTCGAACCACCGGTTGGCGCTGTCACCGTGCAGCAGGGTGTCGGCGGCGTGCAGGTCGTCGCGGGGGGCGAAATCCTCGAGGCAGACGGCGAACAGCGCCGTTTCGACCGTGTCGAACGCCTCGGCATTGTGCGGATCGGTCAGCAGCCGGGCGCGGGCGCGCGCCCAGTCGGCACGCGGCGCGGTGGTCAGCTGTCCGACGGAGGTCCCGGCCGGGGCCGGCTCGGTGGCCGATTTCAGGATCGCGCGCAGACCCGCGATCACATCCTCGAAGGCGTACGGGTCGCCCTCGGGTCCGATGACGTCCAGCCGGAACATGGCCCCGCGGTGCAGTACGAGGATGTGCCGGGCGGTCGACGGCCCGGGTTCGGCGTCGCTGTAGGGCACCCGCACGGTGTCCTGCTCGAGGCCGGGAATCCGGGTCTCGGAGAACAGGTACTTGTTCTGCCACATGGACAGACGCTGCCCGCGCTGGGTGACCGGCGGGATCTCCTCCCGGTCCAGGGCCAGCTTGTAGTCGACCGCCGCGGCGACCAGCGCGGCGGCGCGCTCGGCCTGGTCGGCCGCGGTGGAACCCGCCAGGGCCGTATCGTCGCGGAACAGGAAGAAGAAGTTGGCGTTCAGCGCGATCCGGTCCCGGCGGCCCAGGTAGCGCGAGGGCCAGAACCGGTCGAGCCAGCTGCCCACGCCCGGGGTCTCGTCGTATTCGCGCAGCGCGTCGTGCAGCACGCGGCCGGGTCCGTCGGGGCGCAGCAGATCGGCCACGGCCGCCTCGGTGGCGGCGAGCTGCTCGGCGTCCAGCAGCGGTGTGCACCACTGGACGAAACGCGCGCAGCTGTCCTCGAGGGTGGGCAACGGGACCCTCGGGAGCTGGTCCTCGGCGGCGAAGGTGGGTTCGGTCAAGTCGTTCTCCGGTTCGGTCGTCGGTCGTCGGGTTGCATCCGGCGATCAAGTATTGGGTACGGGCGCCGAAAGGGGCCGGGACACATAGAGATTGGCATACAGCCAACCGTCGTTCTCCAGGCCGGTGGTATCGATGCCGTTACCTGCCAGCGTACTCAGCACCTGCTCGCGTTCGGCCGCCGAGGCGAACCGGCGCTGGGCGAATTCGCCGGGCATCCGCTCGGTGCGGTAGCCCAGGGCCGCCAGTTCCGCCTCGATGGGTTCGAAACCGTACATGCGCAGCACGAAGTGGGCCATCCAGGGGCGCCGGTCGGGGTGGGCGGTGGCGATCCGCACGATCGTCTTCTCGGTGACGTACCCGATACAGCCGGTCGAGACGACCAAATCCGCCGAGGCGAGGATCTCGCGTTGGTCGTCGCCGGGGTCGGTGGCCTCGAGGTCGGCGTGTACCACGGCGTCGAGCAGCCCCGCGGCATGCGCGTAGTCCAGTGCGGGTGCGGAGGCGTCCATACCGAGGAAACGCACCCCCGGCAGCGCGTCGGCACCGGCCGGCCGGGCGCGGTCGCGCGCGATCAACTCATCGGTCCCCAGCCCCGGGTCCGCGTACGATCCGGCCAGTTCGGCGAGGGTGGTGTCCCAGCGCAGCAGGGCCGCGTTCACGCCGTAGGAACAGCCGATGTCCAGCACGGCGGGCGCCGCGCCCTTCGCCGCGCCGCATTCGGTGATCTGCCGCCGCAGATGCGGTTTCGCCAGTTCCGGGATGCGGTAGTCCAACTCCGCCATCCGCGCGTAGTAGTCACGCGGATCGGGCCTCGAGTAGATGTCGTCGAAGGATGCTTTCCCGGTGGTGTGCAACGGAACTGGCACGGTGTGTTCCTCTCCTCGGGCGGTACCCACTCGATCGCGTCGGGTCAATCGAGCAGCCGGTCACCCCGGACGGCCTCGGCCGCCGCGAGATGATCCGGAAGCACCCGTCCGAACAGTTGACGGGTGCGTTCCACGGTGCCGATGACACCGGGACGGTCGCTGTAGGCGAAGATCGCCGTATGCCGCGCGGCCGCGCCCTCCACCGGGGAGACCCGGTGCAGCGAGAAGCGGCCCTGGAAGACTTGCAGGTCCCCCGGGCGCAGTACCAGGCGCCGGATGCGGTGCTCGCCCGATCCGGTCAGGACCGCGCGCACATCCGCCAGGTTCTCCGTCCGGGGCGAGCGGATACCGGGGCAGTATTCGAAGACACCGCCCGCGTCGGGGGTGGCGGTCAGCATGCTGACGGTGAACTCGTTGGTATCGAAATGCCAGGGATGCGATTGACCCGGGGAGACCACATTGAGGACCAGCCCCGCCAGCGGGTCGGCGAATTCGTGCAGCCGGTCCCGGCCGAAACAGTCGGCGAGGAAGCGCTGGAACAGGTCGTCGGTGTAGAGGCGGTGGATGAGCGCGTCGGCGGGAATGCGATCGCGCGGTACGAAGGCGTTACCGCGCTCGAATACGATCCGGCCCGGGTGGTCGACCGGCAGCTCGCTGTCGAGCGGGATGTTGTAGGCGTTGACCCGCTCGGTGCGGTAGTAGGCGTGCGGCGCCATCCGCTCGCCCTGCTCGGCGAGCAACGCGTGCAGTTCGGGCCGGATGAACTCGCGGAGAACGGTACAGCCGTCCTCGGCGAGATCGGCCCGGGCCGCCGCCACCGCGGCTCGCCAGCCGGGGGCGCCGGGTTCCGCGAGCGGGTAGCGGGATGTGTCGACGATGTCGTTCAAGGTCACCGTGGCGGCCATAGCGACATTGTTATCGGACTGTCTGCGACACGCCCGGTGTTTGCCGGAGATAGCAGGTGAGTCCGGTCACGGACCGTTCGGTCTTGTTGTTCCGCAACATCGTTCGTGCCGGCTGATCGTCCCTGATCACAGCGGCCACGAAGGAAAAGCCCACGAAAGGCAGCCCATCATCGGATGTTCGGGCACGAAGGCGATCGGGGCCTTGTTCGCACCCTCCGAATCCGCCGAGCCCGAAGCGGCCTCGCCGCCGGGCCGGGCCCGTAGCGGTGGCCGCCGCTTCCGGTGTCCGGCCGGTTGGTCCGGTAGTCGCCCGGCAACCGGACCGCGGCGGCCGGACGACCGGCGGGTGTCCCGTTCCCGGAACTGTCCGGCGACCGGTCGGCCGCCCGGTGGTGATCCGGATCACCGTTGAAGTCGACCTCGGGTCAGGGCGGAAGCTCGTCATACCGGCACCACGCTGGCGGCCCGCGAGCTCCTGGCGTACGCCCGGAGTCTTCAGGACACGGCGGGATCGCCCGCGGCGACCGTGCGGCAGGTCCGCAACACCTCGTCGAGATCGGTGTGCGACAGACCGATCAGACTGTCGCGGTGCACGCGTGACGGGTGCACCGCGACGGGGATCTCGCACGGGACCACCAGCACCCCGCACCCCGCGGCCGTCGCGGCCGCCACTCCGGTGACGGAATCCTCCACCGCCACGCAATCGCCGGGCTCCAGGCCGAGCAGCTCTGCCGCCCGCAGATACACTGCCGGATCCGGTTTCCCGTGCGGGACCTCGTCACCGCAGACCGATACGTCGAAGCGGTCGCGGCCCAGGGTTTCCAGCGCCAGCTCGGTGAGCGACCGTTTGGTGTTGGTCACCAGCGCGGTGGGCAGGCCCGCGGCACGCACCATCTCCAGCGCCTCCACTGCGCCGGGCCGCCACGGGATCGGGCCGCTCATCAGTTCGGTGACGCGCTGTTCCAGGAAATGGCCGGCCGCCGCCAAGGCCTCGGGCTCCGGCGGCAGACCGAGCTCGGTGAACATGATCCGCAGCGCGTTCGCCCCGGACGCCCCGATGAGGGCGTGCCGGACCTCCTGGGTCATCTCCCGGCCCAGTTCCCGCGCCAGCTCCCGCACCCCGATATCCCAGAGTTTCTCCGAATCGAGGAGGGTGCCGTCCATATCCCACAGCACGCCGGTAACCCGTTTCATATGTACGGCCTTTCGTCGCGGTCGGTCGTATCGCCTGTCACCGGAAGACCCGGAACCCCGGCCGACCCTATCGGCTGCGCGGCCGGGTGGAAGGCTCCGGGCGGCGGCTCACTGCAACCGGGACGCGGTGATCACCAGCTGACCGCCCTCCGGCACCACCTGGAACGACCGATTCTCCGATTGCACCGAACCGTTGCTCATGGTGTAGGTGATGGTGGCCACGGCCGAGCCGGTACCCGATGGGGTCACCGCTCCGATGCTGACGGCGGAGATGGTGGACCAGAACCGGGTGTACTCGGCGTAGCCGCCGGTGGTGGCCTGGTACGCGGGCGAGAGCTGGGACCAGGCGGCGGACGGGTTGCCGGGCAGCAGGCCGTAGTACCCGCGGACGAACTGCTCGACGCGGGCCGCCGAGGGCGGACCGGTTTCGGCCGTGGTGGTCGACGGCGCTGTGGTCGTCGCCGACGACCGGGTGGTGGTCTCGGTATCGGATCCGGAGGTCTCGGGGGCGAGCGCCAGGGAGGTGCCCGGGGCGAGTGCGGCCGGATCGTCGGCGTCGTCGCCGCCGGTGAAGTTCGCGAGGACCAATCCCGCGACGACCACCAGGACCAATGCGGCGGCGCCCGCCAGCAGCGCCGTCCTGGTGCGGTTTCCAGAGCCCTCGCGAGCCGGTGCGTGTTGCGGCGCCGGAGCGGAGGCACCGGCCGGGGCGGGCGACGGGGCGCCACGGAACGCCGGTGGGGTAGCGCCCGGCGGCGGAACCGGAGCCGCGGCGGGAGGTTCCGGCGACAGCGGAGTGGTCGCGGCCGCCTCGGCGGGCAGGATCTTCGTGGCGGCCGGCGACAACGGCTCCACCGGCTCCGGCGCCCGCCCGGCGGCCACCTCCTCGAGCATGACCTGCGCCTCGTGCATGGTGGGCCGGGTCGCGACCTCGGTCGCCAACAGCCGCATCAGCACCGGTCCCAGCGCGCCCGCGCCGGCGGGCGGTTCGACCTGTCCACCGGCCACCGCGTGCAGCACCGCCAGCGGATTGTCGCCGTCGCCGAACGGCGGACGGCCGGTATGCGCGTGGTACAGCGTGGATCCGAGCGCGAACACATCGGAAGCGGGGATCGGCTGCTCACCGCGGGCGACCTCGGGGGCCAGATACGCGGGGGTACCGGCCAGGAAACCCGTGGCGGTCACCGTCACGTCGCCGGTGGCGCGCGAGATACCGAAGTCGGTGATCTTCACCGTACCGTCGTCGCCCACCAGCAGATTCGCCGGTTTCACATCGCGGTGCACGATTCCGGCGTCGTGCGCGGCGGCGAGCGCGGCGGCCGCCTGAGCGCCGAGTTTGGCGACCTCGAGCGGACCCATGGTGCCGTCGAGATTCAACCGGCTCGCCAGGCTCGGCGCGTTCATGTATTCCATGACCAGCCAGGGCTGGCCGTCCTCCTCGGCGACATCGAACACCGAGATGGCGTTGGGGTGGTGCAGACGCGCGGCGATCCGGCCCTCGCGTAGTGCGCGTTTGCGCGCCTCCGAGGTCTGCTGTTCGGTCAGGTTGGGTCCGAGCAGCACCTGTTTGACCGCGACGGTGCGCTGGAGCCGGATATCGAGTGCCCGCCACACCACACCCATGGCGCCGGTGCCGATGGGATCCGTGAGCCGATACCGTCCGGCGATCAGCCGATCCTTGGTCATCTCTGTCGTGGCCCCTTCTGTTCGCCGCCGAGTCTTCCAGCACTCCGCGCGTCACAGGCGGCTGCCTACGGCTCCGCTCCGGCCCGGCGCGACCGAACCCCCCGACAACATTGTCGAGACTTCTGATTCGGCGGTAACCTCAGCGGAAATTCCCGGAAATCCTACGCTCCGGCACCCGGAAGCCGCGCGGGCAGTAGGGGTTTACCGACCCCGCCGCACCCCGATCACCTGCGTTTTCGATCTCTGACGGCGGCGTGGGGCAGCCGGGCCGTCCCACGAGTGACGACAATCACATTGCTGGCAGGTTTATCCGGGCTCACACATTGAAGTACTTCGCCTCCGGATGCAACAGGACGAACGCGTCGGTGGACTGCTCGGGATGCAGCTGCAGTTCCTCCGACAGCGTGACCCCGAGTCGCCCGGCGTCGAGCAGGTCCACCAATTTGGCGCGATCCTCGAGATCCGGGCACGCGCCGTACCCGAACGAGTAACGGGCACCGCGATAACCGAGGGAGAAGTAGTCGGCGATATCGGTCGGATCGGACTCCGCGATCGCGTGGCCCTCCAGGGTGAGTTCCTCGCGGATACGCCGATGCCAGTACTCGGCGAGCGCCTCGGTGAGCTGCACCCCGATGCCGTGCACCTCCAGATAGTCCCGGTAGTTGTCGTCGGCGAAGAGCTGGTTGGCGTAATCGGCGATCGGCTGCCCCATGGTGACCAGCTGGAACGGCAGCACGTCCACCTGCCCGGTCTCGCGGGCCCGCTCACGCGAGCGGAGGAAATCGGCAACGCACAGGAACCGGTCGCGCTGCTGGCGCGGAAAGGTGAACCGGTGACGCTGCGGCGCGTCGGGTTCCGGTTCGGTGAGCACGACGACGTCGTCGCCCTCGGACACCGCCGGGAAATAGCCGTACACCACCGCGGCGTGCTGCAGCACGCCCTGGGTGCTGAGCTCGTCCAGCCAGGCCCGCAGCCGGGGCCGGCCGTCGGATTCCACCAGTTCCTCGTAGCTGGGACCGTCACCGCCGCGCTGACCGCGCAACCCCCACTGGCCGAGGAACAGCGCCCGTTCGTCCAGCAACCCGGAGTACTCGTGCACCGGGAGACCTTTGATCACCCGGGTGCCCCAGAACGGCGGCACCGGGACCGGCAGGTCGGCGGCCACGTCCGAGCGGGCGGGCACCTCGACCGGCGTCTCGGCCGCCCGTCGCTGTTCGGCGATCCGGCGCGAGCGCTCGTGCCGCGCTTTGCGTTCGGCCGCCTTCTCGCGTGCGGCCACCGCCTCCGGGCTGTCCGGATCGGGGCCGTCACCGCGCTTCTGCGACATGATCTCGTCCATCAGCCGCAGGCCCTCGAAAGCGTCGCGGGCGTAGTGCACCTCGCCGTCGTAGACGTCGGTGAGATCGTTCTCCACATAGGACCGGGTGAGCGCGGCGCCACCGAGCAGCACCGGGAACTGGTCGGCGACCCCGCGGGAGTTGAGCTCCTCGAGGTTCTCCTTCATCACCACGGTGGATTTCACCAGCAGCCCGGACATGCCGATCACATCGGCCTTCTTGTCCAGGGCGGCATCGAGGATGGTCGCGATGGGCTGTTTGATGCCGAGGTTCACCACCTCGTAGCCGTTGTTGGACAGGATGATGTCCACCAGGTTCTTGCCGATATCGTGCACATCGCCCTTGACCGTGGCGAGGACGACGCGACCTTTACCGCTGTCGTCGGTGGCCTCCATATGCGGTTCCAGGTGGGCGACCGCTGCTTTCATGACCTCGGCCGACTGCAGCACGAACGGCAACTGCATCTGCCCGGACCCGAACAGCTCACCGACGGTTTTCATCCCCGACAGCAGGGTCTCGTTGATGATCTTCAGCGGCGGCACTTCCCGCATGGCCTCGTCCAGGTCGGCCTCCATCCCGGCCCGCTCGCCGTCGACGATGCGCCGCTCGAGCCGGTCGAACAGCGGCAGCGCGGCCAGCTCGTCGGCCCGCGAGGCGCGGGAGTCGGCCGTGGACACACCCTCGAACAGCTGCATGAGCTTCTGCAGCGGGTCGTAGCCTTCGCGGCGGCGGTCGTAGACCAGGTCCAGGGCCGTCTCCCGCTGCTCGTCCGGAATCCTGCTCATCGGCAGGATTTTCGACGCGTGCACGATGGCGCTGTCCAGGCCGGCCTGCACGCATTCGTGCATGAACACCGAGTTCAGCACCTGGCGGGCGGCGGGGTTGAGGCCGAAGGAGATATTGGACAGGCCCAGCGTGGTCTGCACCTCGGGGTGCCGGCGTTTGAGTTCCCGGATGGCCTCGATGGTCTCCAGGCCGTCGCGACGCGACTCCTCCTGCCCGGTGCCCAGGGTGAAGGTGAGGGTGTCGATGATGATGTCGCTCTCGCGCAGACCCCAGTTACCGGTGATATCGGCGATGAGCCGTTCGGCGATGGCGACCTTGTGCTCGGCGGTGCGGGCCTGCCCCTCTTCGTCGATGGTCAGCGCGACCACCGCGGCGCCGTGTTCGGCGACCAGGGCCATGGTCTGCTGGAACCGGGAATCCGGGCCGTCACCGTCCTCGTAGTTCACCGAGTTCACCGCGCAGCGCCCGCCCAGGTGTTCCAGTCCCGCGCGCAGCACCGGCGTCTCGGTGGAGTCGAGCATGATCGGCAGGGTGGAGGCGGTGGCCAGCCGGGACGCCAGTTCCGACATATCGGCGGTGCCGTCGCGGCCCACGTAGTCGACGCAGAGGTCGAGCATATGGGCGCCGTCGCGGGTCTGGTCCTTGGCGATATCCAGGCATTTCGCCCAGTCCTGGGCGAGCATGGCCTCCCGGAACGCCTTCGAACCGTTGGCGTTGGTGCGTTCCCCGATCATCAGCACACTGGCGTCCTGCCGGAACGGCACCGCGGTGTACATGCTCGAGATACTCGGCTCGGGCTCGGGCGAACGGCGCTGCCCGATCGGCGCCAGCCCGGTCTCGACCTCCCGGACCGCCTCGGCCACCTGACGGATATGTTCCGGGGTGGTACCGCAGCAGCCACCGACCAGGGCCAGGCCGTAATCGGCGACGAAACCGCGCAGCGCGGTGGCCAGCTCTTCCGGGGTCAGCGGGTACTCGGCGCCGTGCGCGCCGAGTACCGGCAGGCCCGCGTTCGGCATCACCGACACCGGGATGCGCGCGTGCTGGGACAGGTAGCGCAGATGTTCGCTCATCTCGTCCGGGCCGGTGGCGCAGTTGAGGCCGATCAGGTCGATACCCAGCGGTTCGAGCGCGGTCAGCGCCGCGCCGATCTCACTGCCGACCAGCATGGTGCCGGTGGTCTCCACCGTGACGTGGGTGATGATCGGGATCCGGCGCCCGGCCCGCTCCATCGCCCGCCGGGTGCCGTTGATCGCGGCCTTGACCTGGAGCAGATCCTGGCAGGTCTCGATCAGGACCGCGTCGGCGCCGGCGTCGAGCATGCCGAGCGCGGCCTCGGTGTAGGCGTCGCGCAGGTCCGCGTACGGCGCGTGGCCGAGGGTGGGCAGTTTGGTGCCGGGGCCCAGGGAACCGAGCACGTACCGCGGCACGCCGTCGGGGCCCGGTCCCATCTCGTCGGCGACCTCGCGGGCCAGCCGGGTGCCCTTCTCCGAGAGGTCCCGGATCCGGTCGGCGATCCCGTAGTCGCCCAGGTTGGGCAGGTTGCAGCCGAAGGTATTGGTCTCCACGGCATCGGCGCCGGCCTCGAAATAGGAACGATGGATATGCCGCAGGACCTCGGGGCGGGTGTCGTTGAGGATTTCGTTGCAGCCCTCCAGCCCGCGGAAATCGTCGAGCGTCAGGTCCACGGCCTGCAGCATCGTGCCCATCGCGCCGTCACCGATCACGACACGCCTGGTGAGAGTGTCGAGCAACGTGGTATCGAACTCGGCGGAGCGGGAGGCAGACATGGATTCCAGACTAGTGTGCGCCTCCGTCACGGTGGCGCCCTGCTTCCTGCCCTGTGCGGGCGACCACAATCGGCGACACCACCGACAGGCGCGGCGGGACCGATACTGCGCGCCGGTGGCGCCCCGCCCCGTAGGCTGGCAGGGGTGAGCTCGAGTGAATCTCCGGTGGATCGGGAACTGCCCGCACTGCGCGACCCCGTGCTCGTTGCGGCCTTCGAAGGCTGGAACGACGCTGGTGACGCCGCCAGCGGCGCGGTGGAGCATCTGGAGTTGATCTGGGATGCGCGGCCGCTGGCCGAACTCGATTCCGAGGACTATTACGACTACCAGGTGAACCGGCCGATGGTCCGGCAGGTGGAGGGCGTCACCCGGGAGATCGTCTGGCCGGCGACCGTCCTGTCGGTGTGCTCCCCGCCCGGCAGCGATCGCGACGTGGTGCTGTTACGCGGGATCGAACCGAATATGCGGTGGCGGCGCTTCTGCGCGGACCTGCTGGAGTTCATCGATCAGCTCGGCGTGCAGACCGTGGTGATCCTCGGAGCGCTGCTCGCCGATACCCCGCACACCCGGCCGGTGCCGGTCACGGGTTCGGCCTACAGCAAGGAGGCGGCCGAGCAGTTCGGCCTCGAGCAGACCCGCTACGAGGGGCCCACCGGGATCACCGGAGTGCTCCAGGACCAGTGTGTGAAGGCCGGGGTCCCGGCGGTGTCGTTCTGGGCCGCGGTGCCGCACTACGTGTCGCAACCGCCGAACCCGAAGGCGACGATCGCCTTGCTGCACCGGGTCGAGGATGTCCTCGATATCGAGGTGCCGCTGCGGGAACTGCCGCAGCAGGCCGAGGAGTGGGAGTCGACGGTGAACGAGATGACCGTCGCCGACGACGAGATCGCCGAATACGTGCATTCGCTGGAGGAGCGCGGCGACGCCGCGATCGACGTCAACGAGGTGATGGCCAAGATCGATGGCGACGCCCTGGCCGCCGAATTCGAGAAGTACCTGCGCAGACGAGGACCCGGCGGCTTCGGGCGCTGAGGGGGGTACGCCGGGCCGCCGGGTCCTCGGTTCAGCCGGCCACCGACCAGATGCGGGCGGCGGCATCACTGGCCAGTTTCGCGATGAGCAGTTCGCGTGGGATCGTCTGGCCGGTGAGGTGATCGAGCGAGGGGACCACCACGTGATGGGCGTCCGCCCGCTGGAGTTCCCGGGTCAGTTCGGCGAACGCCGTCCCGTCACCGGGGCGGGATTCGTGGAACGTCGCGGCGAAGCACAGTCCGCGGGCCTGCGCCAGCTCACGTAGCGCGGCCTCCATATCGTCACCGTCGCCCGCGGCCAGATCGTCGCGTAAATACCCGTATACCAACGCTTCCACCCGAACCTCCTGAATCCTTCCCCACACGGGGGCGGGGAACCATTTCCTGCTCCGGGATCTCCTCCCCGCATTCGCGGGGGTGTTGCTTGAACCGGTACGAAGCCGGTCCGATTCGAGCATGACCCAACCGTGACGACGGCAGAAGAGGTCATGCGGGGGACATCTGGATGCCCTCTGGGGTCCACGGAAAGTTTGCTGGTGCAATACTGGCCGCGTGACTGCTGCTGAAGATCGTCCGCTGTGGGCCATCCGGATGCGCTCGGAACGCGATGCGCGTGGGTGGTCACAGGCGGACGCCGTCCGTGCCCTGCGCGCCAAGTCGTCGCACAATCTCCCGACCGACAGCACCCTGCTACGCAATTGGCGGCGTTGGGAATCCGGCGAATCACGACCCGACGATTTCTACGCGCCCCTCATCGCGTCCGCCTTCGATTCGGTGGCCGCCGCGTTCTTCCCGAAGGCCCGCCCGAGCCGCGACGACGAATTGCTCACCGCCACCGGGATGGACACGCTCGAATTCATGGGACGCCTTCGGATGTCCGATATTTCGAGCGCCACCCTGGACGCGGTACGGATCACCGCGCAGCGGCTGTGCTGTGACTACGCCTCCACCGATCCGCACGAACTCCACCTCGAGGCCGCGGGCTGGCTGCGCCGGATCGCCGCGCTACTCGACAGCCGGCTCACCCTGGCCCAGCACAAAGAGGTCCTGGAGCTGGCCGGCTGGGTGGCACTGCTGCTCGGCTGTCTCGAATACGATCTCGGCCGGCGCAGCAGCGCCGAGGCCACCCGGCGCGCGGCCCGGTCGCTGGGCCAGGAAGCCGGGCACACCGAGATCATCGGCTGGAGTTCGGAACTGGCGGCCTGGTTCGCGCTGACCCAGGGCAATCATCGCGGGGTCATCCAGGCGGCCGAAGCGGTGCCGGCGGAATGCGCGGCCAGCGGGGTCGGTGTGCAGTTGGCCGCCCAGCGCGCGAAAGCCTGGGCGCGGCTGGGCGATCGCGCGGCGGTGGACGCCGCCCTGGCCGAGGGCCGTACCCTGCTGAACCGGCTCGGCCACCCCGAGGATCTCGAGAATCATTTCGTGGTGGACCCGCAGAAGTTCGATTTCTACGCCATGGACTGCTCCCGGGTCGTCGGCGACGATGCGCGCGCCGAGATGTACGCACAAGCGGTGCTGGCCGATTCGGTGTCCCTGGATGGTTCGGTACGCAATCCGATGCGGGTCGCCGAAGCCCACCTCACCCTGGCCGTGGTCGCCGCCCGCGGGCGCGATCTGGAACTGGCGGTGGCGCAGGGGCGGCGGGCGTTCGAGGCGAAGCGGCGATCCCTGCCCTCGCTGCTGTGCATCGGCAGCGAGGTGGCGCAGGAACTGGTGGAGAATTTCCCCGGTGATCCGCGGACCCGCGCTTTCCTCGACGAGCTCCGGTCGCTCTCGGGTGTCTGAATCCACGTCGGACGCGCCGGGAGCCTCCACGTGGAGTGCGCGGGAGTCGGCGCGCGGACGGGCGGGCCGCCCGACTCGGCAATCCATCACCGGCAGCCGCGGGGCCGGCACAGTCCACGGATCGGCGCCGCCCGGCTCACCCGGTACGCCACTTCCGGAAGCCGGGCAAGGCGGCCCCGAATTCCCACCGTTCGTCGTCACGGTGGTCACGTGCCACACATCCCCCGGTCACCGATGGGCAGCGTCGGGCACCCGCGGCGGACACGGCGTACCCGGCAGGGTCTGCAACTCGAAATGCCACCATTCGTTGTCGAAGGTCCGGCACAGCCCCCAGCGGTTGCCGTTGGCCTCCAGCCACGCGGCGCCCTCCCGGGGCGCGATATCGACGGCCCGGCCGGTGACATGGGTGGATTCCTCCGGGGGCAGCACCCAGCGCCGGGTCTCCTCCGGACTCCCGTAGGTGCGCAGCCCCTCTTCCCACATCGCCCGCTGCTCCTCGGGCGAACGGTAGCCCGAGTTGATCGTCATCGGCACACCGCGGGCGTGTGCCTCCTGTTCGGCCATGGTGTAGGCCAGGGCCAGCAGCGGGTCCAGGCCCTCGGTGCCCGCCGCGGCCACCTCGGTGAGCGGCGGGACCGGGAACGCCGGTGCGGGAGTGGGGGCCGCGGGCGCGGCGGTGGCGGGCGCGGCGCCCAGTACCGGTCCGGCGGCCGTGGCCGCCAGGATCGCGGCCGTCACAGCGATGCGGCGGGGCAGCAGGCGCGCGGGGTCGATCATGACGAGGATCCTATCGGCGCGCACTCGCCGATCTCGCTGGAATTACCCCTGAGCTGCACAAACGTGACCCGGAAGCCATGCACTCGTCACCCGTCCTACCGATCGGATCCCTCCGTGGCACGCCCTGACACGCTCTTGCACCTCCGGCGACTCACCGCACCGACCGCAACCTCGCGAACATCTCCATCAGCACATGCGTGAGGTTGATGACCACCAGGCCCGCGCCCGCATCGAACGCCGCGGCGGCCCGCTGATCACTGGAGACGATGTCGAGCCGGATCCGCCCCTGATCGGCGACGACCGCGTGGACCTTCTCGATTTCGGCCAGGACGGCCGGGTCGGCCGGACCGTTCGCACCCATGGACACCGCGAGATCGGCCGGGCCGACCATCAGGCCGTCGACCCCGGGCGTTGCCACGATCTGCGCGGCATTGCGACAACCCGCCGTGGATTCGATCATGGCGATGACGAGCGTTTCCCGCGCATCGGCGGCGAGATGGTCGGCCGCGGTCCGCGTCCCGTACCGGCCCGCCCGGCCGTAGGTCGCGAAACCGCGATCACCCACCGGTGGGTACCGCGCCGCGTGGACCACCGCAGCGGCCTGCCCGGCGTCGTCGATATGGGGTACCACCACTCCGGCGGCGCCGTGGTCGAGGACCCGCTGGATCAGCGCCGGTTCCCGCTGACCCACCCGCACGAGCACATCCATGCCGTGCACCTGGGCGGCGGCGATGTGCTGTCGTAACGGGATCAGGTCGGCGGGGCCGTGTTCGCAGTCGATCAGGACATAGTCGAATCCGGCGACCCCCGCCATCTCGACGAGTTCCTCCGCGGGCATCCGGACCAGCGCCCCGAGCAGCCGCTCACCGTCGTGCAGGCGCTGTTTCATCGCCGTCATCAGCGGGCCACCATTCCGGCCGACAGGTCGATATCGGCGGCGCAGAGACCGGGCATCGCCAGCATCGCCAGGACCGCGCGG
Source organism: Nocardia sp. NPDC004568 (assembly GCF_040609955.1). Lineage (NCBI taxonomy): Bacteria > Bacillati > Actinomycetota > Actinomycetes > Mycobacteriales > Nocardiaceae > Nocardia > Nocardia sp. NPDC004568. Next base: position 99,242 of record NZ_JBEXLL010000006.1, on the reverse strand, counting down.
GCCACCTCGTCCTCGGTGACCATGCGCGCGAGCGCGGCCCGGGAGACAAATGCCTGTTCGGCCTCCTCGTAGGTGGTCCCGGTCCGTGCGGCCTCGAGCCGGAAGTTACGGTGCATCCGGGCGCTGTTCACCGGACCGGGCGAGAGCGAGTTCACGTTCACCCCCAGCGGCCCGACCTCGGCGGCCAGCGTGGTGGTGAGCCCGATGACCGCCATTTTGGACGCGCAGTAGGGCGTGCGCCGGGCCAGTGGCCGCTTGCCGGAGACCGACGCCAGGTTGATCACGTCACCGCGACCCGCGGCGGCCATCGCCGGGACGAAGGCGCGGCACAGCAGGTACACCCCGCGCACATTGACCGCGAAGACGTCGTCCCACTCATCGGGGTCGATCTCGGTGAGCGGTGCGACCGGGCCCGGTACGCCCGCATTGTTGATCAGGATGGAGACGTCCTCGCCGGCGAGTTCGGCGGCCAGCGCGGTCACCGATTCCGGGGCCGTGACATCGCAGACCGCGGCCCGCATCGACTCCGGATTCCGCGCCACGACCCGGTCGAGTTTGTCCCGGTCCCGCCCGACCGCTATCACCCGGGCGCCCGCGCCGGCCAAGGCCGAGGCGATGGCCGCACCCAGCCCGCTGCCGCCACCGGTGACCAGTGCGGTACGGCCGGTGATCGGGTCATCCGTGGACAGGTTCGCCGGCACCGGTCCGCGCGCTCCGGCAGCAGGGTCGGCGATCTCGCGCGCTCCGGCGGCATCTCCCCCGCGCCCGGAAACCGGACCACCCGCCGCGGCGCGCGGGGCACCGCTCACGAGTTCGCTCCGGCGTAGATGCCGCCTGCCCACGGCAGCTCGGCGCCCGCGTACTTGGCGGCCCGCACATCACCCGAGCGCGCATGCCCCTCGAACAGTTCGACGCGCGCGGCCCGGCCGCACACCTCACCCAGCCGCGCACTCGACGCCTGGTCGACGACCTCGGAATAGGTGACCGTCTTCAGGTACTTACCCACCCACAGGCCGCCGGTGTAGCGGGCCGAGCCGCGGGTCGGCAGCACATGGTTGGTCCCGATCACCTTGTCGCCGTAGGAGACACAGGTGCCCTCACCGAGGAACAGGCCGCCGTAGTTGGTCATCTTCTCCAGTGCCTCGCGCGGTGCGCGGGTCAGTACCTCGACGTGCTCGCTGGCATAGGTGTCGGCGAGTGCGTAGGCCTCGTCCAGGGAGTCGACCACGATGATCTCGCCGTGGTCGCGCCAGGCCGGCGCCGCGAAATCCGCGGTAGGCATACCCGGCAGCAGTGTCTCGATATGGTCGAGGACCCGCTGGCCCAGCGTCTCGGAGGTGGTGATCAGTACCGCGGGCGAATCCGGGCCGTGTTCGGCCTGGGAGAGCAGATCGACCGCGACGACGAACGGATCGGCGGCGTCGTCGGCGATGATCAGGATTTCGGTGGGCCCGGCGAACAGGTCGATGCCGACCTCGCCGAAGAGCTGCCGTTTGGCCTCGGCGACATAGGCGTTACCCGGTCCGGCGAGCAGATCGACCCGGTCGATGGTTTCGGTGCCGCGGGCGAGCGCACCCACGGCCTGGACACCGCCGAGCAGGTAGATCTCGTCGGCCCCGGCCAGATGCATGGCGGCGACGGTCGCCGCCGGGATCTCGCCCCGGATGGGCGGGGTGCAGGCGGCCACGCTCGGTACCCCGGCGACCTTCGCGGTCACGATGGTCATATGGGCCGAGGCGGTGAGCGGGTAGCGGCCGCCGGGCACATACGCGCCGACCCGGTCGATCGGAATATGTTTCTGCCCGAGGTGCACGCCCGGCAGCGTCTCGACCTCGAAATCGGTGAGCGAATCGCGCTGGTGCTGCGCGAAGGTGCGCACCTGCCGCTGGACGAATTCGATGTCCTCGACGACCTGTGCGGGCAGCGTGGTGATGATCTCCTCGATCCGGTCCTGGGAGAGCCGGAACGATTCGGGACTCCACTTGTCGAACTGCTCGGAATACCTGCGCACCGCGGCGTCGCCGCCGAGCCGGATGTCCTCGAGGATCGCGGCGACGCGTTCACCCACCTCGGAGCGGTCCTGGCGGACCACTTCGGCCGGGACCGGCTTCTTCAGAACTACGGGCATGTCGACTCCTGTCGGATGATTCGGTACCGAGCGACGGCCGGCAGCCACTCGCTCAGAAGTGCGGAAATTCGGTGCGGCACTTCCCAGGTGCACAGATGACCGGCGCCGGCGATCGTCTCGAAGCGGGAGTCTTCGATGGCCGCGGCGATGGTGCGGTGGTATTCGCGGGGGCACAGGGCGTCGTCGTCCGCGGAGACGACCAGGGTCGGACAGCGCACGGCACCCAGGGACGGGACCGAATCGAAACGGTCGGCCTGGGCCCGCAGCTGGCTCTGGAATCGGGCCGGCCCGACGCGCAGTGCCATGGCGACGAAGCGGTCGACCAGTTCGGGTGTGCCGGACAGTTCGCCGAACATAGTGGGGGCGATGACCTCGCGCACCACCGTCTCGAACTCCCCGCGGGTGCTCCGGAAGGCCATATCGTGCCAGGAGCGGTACTGGGTGGCGGTCGGGGCGTGCGGATTCGTCGATATCGCGCAGAATCCGAGCACCCGCTCCGGCGCCCGGCGCAGTACCTCGAACCCGGCGATCGCGCCCAGGCTGAGTCCGGCCAGGACGAAGGGCCCGTCCACCGCGCTCAGCACCTGTTCGGCCATCCCGGCGAGGGACGGCGCATCGATGGCGCCCGCCACCGCGTGAAAGCCCGGCCCGGGGTCCACCTCCGCCCACAGCTGCGCGTCGCACAGCATGCCCGGGACGAATACGACGGGTATCTCGGCGGTCATCTCAGCGCTTCCGGCGTGGCACCAGCGCGTACGGCGCGAGGTAGCCGTTGTGGTCGAGGGCGTCGCCGGCGTCGGCCGCCGCCTTGACGACCTCCTCGTCCCAGGTCAGCCGGACCCGGCCGTCACCGCTGTTGACCACGAGCAGCAGCCCGGTCCGCTCGCCCACGTTCCGGATCGACCGGTAGGCGCCGGCCGGGACCGACAGCATGTCCCACTCGCCCAGCCGGACGGTGCGGGCGTCGACGCCGCGATTGAGGGTGACCTCCCATTCGCCGTCCTTGACCATGAGCACTTGACGTTCGGCATGCCGGTGCGCGGAGATACCGGCGCCCGGTTCGGCGCGCAGCCACGCGATATTGTGCCCGTGCGGATTGTGGATCCGCGGCACCTGGGTCGCGTCCTCGGTCATGCCGTAGCCGATCACCAGACCGAGTTCGACCCCGCCGCCGGGCAGCGCGGAATCGAGCAGCGCGCGCCGGGACCATTCGATGTTGTCCGGGGTCGCGATCCGTTCCCGCATCTGGTCGACCGTGAACGGACGCAACGCCGCGATCTGCTCGTCACTGATCGGCTCGACCAGTTCGACACCCTCCGGGATCTCGTCCCCGGCGACGGTATCGACGAGTGTGTTGTCCGCGGTGAGGTAGAGGCCGTGGCCCTTGGCGTCCTCGAGGACCGAGGGCCCCCAGATGATCCCGCCGGTGTCGTCCATGCCGAGCGCGGTGAACAGAAAACCGTCGTCGGGGCCGATATTGGTGAAGCCGCGGAAGATCCAGGTCGGGATGGAGGCGATCTCACCTTCCCGGAGCACGAGTTCACCCTGCTCCCCCTGCGCGCCCCAGCGCAGCAGGTACTCACCCTTGAAGCACAGGAAGACCTCGGCGGTGAAGTGCAGGTGCAGGTTGTTGGTGACCCCGTGGGGCATCGCGGCCGCGCCGATCTGGAAACCGTGCGGTTCCCGCAGGTTGACCACCTGACCGGCGCTCTGGCTCACGCCGCGCCCGATCATCGAGTAGTTCTCCTTGCGGTCCGAGCCGGGTGTCCGGCAATCGATGAACGCCTGGTTGCAGGACACGAAGTCGGTGCGCCGGATGGTGTACCGGTCCAGCTCCTCGGCGGTGACGGTGACTTCGGCAGACATAGGACCTCTTCTTCTCACGGTGGGCGCTCGGCACGGCGGGCGGCGCAACCACGGGAATCGCGAATACGATGATGATTTATACGTATGCATCGTGCCGGAACAGGCCCTCTGTGTCAACGCCGGACAACCGATCCGGATCGCAATCCATCCCGTTTTCGCCGATCATCGGGGCTATTCGCCGCTTCGGGACGACCGGTTCCGTCGCCGGCCAGCAGGCGACAGCAGACCCGCCCGCATCGACTAAGATTCGTATTCACACAACCGCACCGGCCGCTTCCGCGCGGCCGCGCACCCGATCAGGGAGATCCATGCCGATCACGAGCCGCGATGTCGCACGACTGGCAGGCGTATCGCAGCCGACCGTCTCGCGCGCGCTGCGCGGCGATCCGCGGGTCGCCGAGGAGACCCGGGCCCGGGTGCAGGAGGCGGTGGCCGCCCTGGGATATGTGCCCAGCGAAGCCGGGCGCAGCCTGGTGACCCGACGGACCCGACGGATCGGCATCATGGTCAGCGATCTGACCAACCCGTTCTACCCCCATCTCCTGGGCCCACTGCACGACGAGCTCGAGCAGCACTCCTACCGGATGATGGTGTTCACCGAACGGTCGGACAACCAGGTCTCGCTCGAACAACTGGTGGACGGCTCGATCGACGGCGCGGTCCTGCTGACCAGCAATATCGACTCGCTGCTCCCGGGGGAGTTGCAGCGCCGCCGACTGCCGTTCGTCTTCCTGAACCGCGAGAGCACCCCGCACGCCGCCGACGCCGCGGTGGTGGACAACGAGCTCGGCGGCCGCCTGGCGGCGAACCATCTCACCGCGCACGGTCACCGCCAGATCGCCGGAATCTTCGGCCCCGCCACCACCAGCACCGGCCGCGACCGGGAGACCGGCTTCCGCGCCGCACTCGCCGAGGCGGGGATCGCGCTACCGAGTGTGTTCACGCGCCGGGGCCCGTTCGAGTTCGAGACCGGCTACCGGGCGATGCTGGAACTCCTCGACGCCGACCCGCGCCCGACCGCGGTGTTCTGCGGTAACGATGTCGTCGCGATCGGGGCGCTCAACGCCGCCCTGGCCAGGGGCGTTAGCATCCCCGGGGACATCGGCATCATCGGCTTCGACAATATTCCGATGGCCGAGTGGGAGGCGTTCCGCCTGACCACCGTGGGTCACGACCTCGACGCGATGGCCGCGGCGGCCGCCCGCCTGCTCGTCGAGCGTCTCGAAAAAAAGAACAGCGACGACGCCCCGCGACGCATTGTCATGATGCCCCAGCTGATCGAACGCGCCACCGTTTCCGCCCCGCGCCCGTAACAGCGCCGGCGCCGTTTCCGACGCCCGGCACCGGCCACACCGGTATGGGTCCGGCACGCCTCCGAGCGGTTCGTGCATACGTATCATGACCTCGCTCGACGAGGCCGCCGCTGCCACGATCCAGAGGGCCGGCACCCCAGCCCAGCAGCCCGCTCCGGGACTGGTGAAGGCGGCAACTACGAGGTGACGGGTATGTAAACCTTACCCGGGCGGCGTGGCACCACCCCTTGTCTTTCTCGAATACATACGCATACACTCACCGGACACTGAGAGCCGCGTTACACCGCGCCGCCTCCCCTCCCTCTCCCCCGTCCTGTGGGATCACAATCCGAAGGAGTTCAGAGTGAAGCCGAGCCGCCCCCACCGGGCCGAGCCACTCGCCGCCCCCGGCGCCCCGACCTCCTGTCCGCCGCGGTCGCGGATCCGGCGATGACGGCCACCACCGCGCCGCCCGCCCGGCCGGGCCGCCGCGGACATTCCGCCTGGCGCCGGATCGGCGTGCCGTACGCGCATCTGGCCCCCGCCCTCGTGGCCATCGTCCTCACGACGATCTACCCGCTGGGCGTCGCCCTGGTGAACAGCTTCCGGCACTGGCGGGTGAACGAGACCCGCGAACCCGAGCAGTTCGTGGGACTCGCGCAGTACACCAAGGCGCTGACCGACGACACCTTCCACAACGCGGTCTGGGTGACCGTGCTCTTCACCGTCATGTCGGTGGTGCTGTCGGTCGGACTGGGCCTGATCATGGCGCTGATCCTGAACAAGGCGACCTGGTTGAACGGTCTCACCAAGGCGCTGCTCATCCTGCCGTTCGCCATCGCCCCCGCGCTCAAAGGCTACTCCTGGCGATTCATGTTCAACCCCGACTACGGCGTCTACGACGACATGCTCGACACCCTGCTGCCGTTCACCCGGGACATCAACTGGCTCGGTGAACCGTTCTGGGCGCTGGTCGTGGTGACCCTGAGCGAGATCTGGGGCTGGGCGCCGCTCATCGCGCTCATGTTCCTCGGCGGCCTCGGTTCCATCTCACCGGAGATCCGCGACGCCGCGCGGGTCGACGGCGCCAACCCCTGGCAGGAATTCTGGCGGATCAATTTCCCGCTGCTGCGGCCGCTGATCCTGATCGTCGTATTCCTCAAGGCAGTCTGGTCGGTGAAGATGTTCGACCAGGTCGTCACCACCACGGGCGGCGGTCCGGGCCGGGCCACCGAAACCCTGAACTTCTTCGCCTACGAGCAGGGCTTCACCTTCCTCGATATCGGCTACGCCTCGGCCGTCTCGTGGATCCTGGTCGTCGTGCTGGGCGTGCTCGCCACCGGATACCTGATCCTCATGGGTCGGCAGGAGCAGAAATGACCGACACCCTCGAATCCGTTCCCACCGCCGCGCCCCCGGCCCCGAAGGCGGTCCGCCGCGGTCCCTCGCCGCTCGGGCGGGCCGGCAGCCTGCTGCGGCTGCTCGGGACCCTCGCGATCCTGTTCTTCGTGATGTTCCCGATCCTGTGGCTCACACTCACCGCGTTCAAACCGGACCGCGAGGTGTTCTCCACCTCGGTACTGTTCCGCCCCTCGCTCGACAACTTCCGGGCGATCATCGGCGGCCAGAACGATCTGGTGGGGCCGATGTGGAACAGCGTCATCGTCGCCGTGGTCACCACCGTGATCGCGGTACCGCTGTCCATGCTGGCCGCCTACGGTTTCTCCCGGTACAAGTTCCCCGGCGCGAAACCGATCCTGCTGGGCATCGTCGCGACCCAGTTCATCCCGGGTGTCGCCATCGCGCTGCCCTTCCTGACCATGTACCGCGACCTGGGCCTGCTGGATACCCATCTCGCGCTGATCGTCACCAACCTGGCCATCGTGGTGCCCTACAACACCTGGTTGCTCAAGGGCTTCGTCGACGGCCTGCCCGTCGAGATCGAGGAGGCCGGCCGCCTCGACGGCTGCGGCCAGCTCACCCTGCTGTGGCGCGTGGTCACGCCGCTGGCCGCGCCGGGAATCTTCGTCGGCGTGGTGTTCTCGTTCCTGCTGTCCTGGAACGAATTCCTCTTCCCGACCTTTCTGGCCCGCAGCAACGCGGTCACCCTTCCGGTCTCGCTGATGACGCTGGATCAGCCCGACGGGGTGCTGTGGGGCCAGATGGCGGCGGCCGGCCTGCTGGTGATGGTGCCGATGATCGTCCTGGCGACGCTGGTGCGTAAGCACTTCGCGCAGGGCATGACCCTAGGAGCAGTCAAGTGAGGGTGCTGTCCGGACGACCGGAACACACGAGACGGGGACGCGCTGTCCTGGCCCTGGTCTTCGCGACCGTGCTGGCCGTCCTGGCCGGCGGCTGTACCAGCGCCCCGGAGACCAAGAGCCTGATGGACCAGGTCGCGACGGCGCCGGTGGGGCCCGACGGCCTGCTCGACGGCAAACCCTACGACGGCACCACGATCCGCCTCCTCACCTGCTGTGCCACCGTGCCCCAGTTCGCCGCCCTGCACCAGCGGACCGCGGAATTCACCGAACGCACCGGTATCGAGGTCGAATGGTCGAATATCCCGTACGCGGCCTACCTGCAGAAGATCGTGGCCGAGAGCGCCATCGGCGGCGGCACCTACGACGCGCTCATCTGGCCGGATGCCTGGGGTCCGTCGCTGAAGATCGGGGTCCAGCCGCTCAACGAGGCGATGGCCGCCCACGGGGTGACCATGGACGATTTCTCCGGCCCGTTCGAGGAGGCCGCGTCCGCCGGTGATCCGGAGACGACCTACGGGATGCCGCTGCGCGGTTTCTCGTACAACCTGTTCTACCGCAAGGACATCTACGCGAAGCTCGGCCTGGAGCCACCCACGACGTGGGACGAGTACTACCGCCAGCTCGACACGATCAAGAGGGCCACCCCGGAATATCCGGTGGCCGGTCAGTTCAACCGGCGCAACGGCCAGAATCTGAACACCTGGCTGGCCATGCTGTGGAGCAACGGCGCGGAACTCCTCGACGAGAACGGCGACGCGGCATTCGACACCCCGGCGGGAGTGGCCGCGACCGAGAAGTACCTGGAGTCGTTCCGCGCGGGCTACAGCCCGCCGGAATCCTCGAACTGGGGCGAGCTCGAAGCCACCAAGGCCTTCCAGAACGGCGATGCCGCCACCGTGTTCACCTGGTCCTGGCATCTGGAGGATTTCGCGAATCCGACGAAGGCGGCCCCCGAACTGGCCGGCAATGTGGGCGTGGCGCCGATGCCGGGCTTCCCCGGCCACGAGGCGCAGAGCTACGCCTACACCTGGCTGGCCGGGGTCATGAACACCTCGGACAACCAGGGCGCGGCCTGGGAGTACGTGAAGTGGATGACCCACGCGGCGACCGAACGCGCCATCACGCTCGACAAATCGTCACCGGCGACGAGTACCGGGATCACCATGCACGATTCGAACATGCTGGATCCCGCGGTCAACGCGGCCAACAACGGCCTGCCCCGGCTGCAGTACGAGGCCTTGCAGTCCGCCCGCGCCATCCCGATGAACCTGGATTGGCCCCGGATCATGGATGTCCTGGCCGTGGCCGTCAGCAATATGGCCAACGGCGACGAGGTGCGCGCGCAACTCACCGACGCGGCCCGCCGGATCGACGAGCTCGACTGAGCGATCACCCTCGCTCCCCCACGAAAGCCGAATGGATGACTTTGAAAGACAGTGCCTTCCTGCCCTACGCCGACCCGGAGGAGTTCATCGTCGAATGGACCGACCGCATCTGGGTGCAGCGCGGGGTCGGACTGATCCGGCAGAACTACGCTCCCGACGCGATCGTGCACGGCGCCTACGGGACCGGGGTCGGCGTGGAGCCCGTGGTCGCCTCCACCCTGGCCAAGATCAGCGCCTTCCCGGACCGGGTGGGCCAGGCCGAGGACGTGGTGTGGGAGGCCCGCGGTGACGATGCGTTCCTCAGTTCGCATCGCATCTTCAGCAGCGGGACGAATTCCAAGCACACCGTCTACGGCCCGCCCACCCATCGCCGATTCTCGCACCGGACCATCGCGAACTGCCTCTATCGCCACGGGGTGATGGAGGAGGAGTGGGTGATCCGCGACGAACTCGCGGTGGTCCAGGACCTCGGATTGGATCCGTTCGAGGTGGCGCGTACCCTCGCTTTCCGCGGTTTCACCGGCTCGGCCACGCGCGAGAACGCGGTGCACCCCCTCACCGCCGGCGATTCGGGCGCCCGCCCCGGCACCCACCGTGACGAATGCGCGTTCGTCCTGGACATGTTCGACACCGTGCTGGGCCAGGCCATGTTCCACCGCATCGACGAGTACATCGCCCGCGATATCACCTGCCACACGGTCGGCAACCGCACCCCCACCCGGCCGCGCAACTACCAGGAATCGTGGATGGACCTGCTCGCGCCCTTCCCCGACGCCCGGATCGAGGTGCGCGATATCGTGGCCAACGAGTCGGCGCCGCACGGCGGGCTGCGGGTGGGTGTCGTCTGGTGGCTCACCGGTACCTACTCGGGGCTGCCCGTTCTCGGCCCGGTCACCGGGTCGCGGGTCGAAATTCTCGGGTCCTCGCAGTTCCGGCTGCGCGAGGGCCGCATCGTCGAGGAGTGGCGGGTCTACGACCAGCTCGCCGTCCTGGCCCAGCTCGCCCGCGCCCGCGGCGACGAACCCACCGCGGCGGCGGCCGCCTCCGCTCCGGAAAGGCAGTGACATGGCAGAAGTCAGTTACCAGAAGGCGACCCGCCGCTACGCCGGGTCCGACAGCGCCGCCGTCGACCGCCTGGACCTGGATATCGCCGACGGCGAATTCCTGGTACTGGTCGGCCCGTCGGGCTCGGGTAAGACCACCGCGCTGCGCATGCTGGCCGGGCTCGAGGACGTCGACGACGGGTCGATCTGCATCGGGGACCGCGATGTCACCTTCGTCCAGCCGAAGGAACGCGATATCGCCATGGTGTTCCAGTCCTATGCGCTGTACCCGCATATGACCGTCGGCGACAATATGGGCTTCGCCCTGAAGCTGAAGGGCGTACCCAAGGACACCATTCGGCAGAAGGTCGCCGACGCGGCGAAGATGCTGGACCTCACCCCGTTCCTCGATCGCAAACCCAAGGCGCTCTCCGGCGGTCAGCGCCAGCGCGTGGCCATGGGCCGGGCGATCGTGCGCGACCCGGCGGTGTTCCTGATGGACGAGCCGCTGTCGAATCTCGACGCCAAACTGCGCGTCGAGACCCGGGCCAATATCGCCTCGCTCCAGCAGCGGCTGGCCACCACCACGGTCTACGTCACCCACGATCAGGTCGAGGCCATGACGATGGGCCATCGGGTCGCGGTGCTGAAAGACGGTGTGCTGCAACAGGTGGCGACACCGCGCGAACTGTACGACCGTCCGGCCAACGCCTTCGTGGCGGGTTTCATGGGCTCGCCCGGCATGAACCTCAGCACCTTGAGCGTGTGCGCCGACGGGGTCGAGATCGGCGAGTGCACGGTCCCGGTGGCGCGGTCGGCGGTCGCGGAGCTGCGCGAGATCGTGTGCGGGATCCGGCCGGAGACACTGCGGTTGATCGGCGAAGAAGACGAGGGCTTCGCACTCACCGTGGAACTGGTGGAGGAGCTGGGTGCGGATGCTTATGTCTACGGCACCGTCCTGAGCCCGTCGGGGCCGCACCGCGTGAATGTGCGGGTCGACGGCCGGACCCCGCCGCGGATCGGGCAGACGGTACGCGTCGACGTGCGCAACCACGCGGAAGTGCATCTGTTCCATCCGGAAACAGGCGCGCGCCTGGCGGCCTGAGCTGTCCGTTCACCAGTGCGCCGACCGGGCAGGGTCTCGGTCGGCGCATTGCGCTGTCCATATACGGCACCGCCTGCGGTGCGCCGGTGCGATTCCCGGATATCCTGCCGAAATAGCCGGAACCCACCCCTTCCCCGGCGATGAATACGTATGTATTCTAGGTCTCATGCCACTCGATCCGATTGCCTATCAGCCCTACGCCGACCCCGACGACTTCATCCGTGAGGTCACCGATCACATCTGGATCGAGCGCGCGATCGGCCATATCAACGACAACTACGAACCCGATTCGATCGTGCACGGCGTGTACGGCACCTCCACCACCGCGCGCGAGGTGATCGAGGGAACGCTCATGCGGATCTCCACCACCCCGAACCGGGTGGGCCAGGCCGAGGACATCGTCTGGGAGGCCCGCGGCGACGACGCGTTCCTCAGCTCGCATCTGGTGCTCGGTACCGACCTGGAGAACATCGAGTACCGCAGCCGCAATATCGCCAACTGCCTCTACCGCCGCGGCCGGATGGTCGAGGAATGGGTCGTGCGCGACGCGCTGTCGGTGGCCCGCCAGCTCGGCCAGGATCCCGACGAACTCGCCCGCCGGCAGGCCTTCCGCGGCTTCAGCGGTTCCATGGCCGGCCCCGCGCCCGCCGATGTGATCACCGAGGGCGGTAGCGGTCCGCGGCCGGACGACTTCCGGCCCGAGGTCGAAATGGTGCTCGAGTTCATCGATTCGGTCTGGAACAAGCGCGAACTGGAACGGGTCGAGCAGTTCTGGATCCGCGATCTGTGGCTGAACACCGTCGACGATCGCACCATCGCCCGCCCCGAGGGTTACCGGCGCGCCCTGCTGCGCATGCTGCGGCCCTTCCCCGGCGGCACCTTCGACATCCGGGATGTCGCCGCCAACGACTCACCCCGCTACGGCGGTCTGCGCATCGCGGTGACCTGGAAGTTCACCGGAAAATACGACGGTATCGCCGATTACGGCCCGCTCACCGGCTCACCGGTCGAGATCATCGGTATCTCCCAGTTCCTGGTCCAGTCCGGCAAGATCGTCAAGGAGACCCGGATCTACGACGATATCGCCACCCGGTCGCAGATCTACGCCCACCGCGGCGACGAACCGTACGTGAGCCAGAACATCTACTGATCGCCGTCCGGGTCGCCGCCGTACGCGGCGGCGACCCGATGGCGCAGCAACATCTGCTGCGCCATCCGCGCCAGCTCCCGCGTCGCCGGCGACAGCACTCCCGATTCCCGCTGGACCAGCGCGATGGTGTCGTACAGCGGTGGCGCGAAACCCACCACCCGCACCTCGGGCGGGCAGGCGGAGCTGGTGGCCACGGCGCGGGAGATGATCGTGTCCCCGATTCCCCGGCGCACCAGCCCGAGCGCCGCTTCCACCTGTTCCACCTCGATCAGCGGTTCGATCTTGTGGCCCGCGAGCTGGGCCCGTTCGGCCAGTTGGCGGCGGGTCGGTTCCTTCCATCCATAGTGCGCGTCGTAGAGGATCACCGTGGCGTGGGCGAACTGTTCGATGGTGACCGCGCTCGCCACGCGCTCCGGTACGACGGAGGCGTAGAGCACTTCGTCCCGGACCAGCGGGGTCACCCGCAGCCCGTCGGCATCGATGGGCAGCACGACCAGGCCGGCTTCCAGCCGTCCCTCGGCGACCTCCGCCGCGACCTCGACCGAGTTCATCCCCACCAGCCGGATCCGCACCTCCGGGAATCGGCGATGGAACTCCTCGGCCAGATCGGACAGCAGATAGTACGAGGCATTGCGGAGCACGCCGAAGGTGGCCACACCGCCGGTCAGCGACCGCACCGATTTCAGTGCCGCGACTCCGCTGTCCGCCGCGGCCAGCGAGTGTTCGGCATGCGGCAGCAGCGCGACCCCGGCGGCGGTGAGGACCAGTTTGCGGCCGCCGCGGACGAACAGAATGGTCCCGTATTCGTCCTCGAGGGTCCGGACGAGCTCGGAGACCGAGGCCTGGGCGATGCCGAGCGATTTGGCGGCGGCGGTGAACGTCCCGGTCCGGGCCGTCACCAGGAACGCACGCAGTTGCCGAAGAGTCACAGGGTGATCCTATGCGAAGAGCAGCAACTACCCCGGTTGTCCAGGGCCGTCACGGTTTCTAGATTCGAGTCCGTGACCCTCTCGCCCTGGCAGACCTACAGCGTCGCCGGCCTCCGCCGGCTGCTCGCCGACGGGACCGCGACCAGCGCGGAGATCACCCGAACGTATCTGGATCGGATCGAAGGCTTCGACGGCGCCGGATCCCCGCCGCTGAACTCCCTCGTCGATATCGACCGCGCCGCGGTCGAGCACGCCCGCGCCCGCGACCGCGAACGTGCGGCGGGCCGGATCCGCGGCCCCCTGCACGGTATCCCGTTCGTGGTGAAGACCAATATCGCCGCGACCGGCCTGCCGGCGACAGCGGGCAATCGCGGGCTCGCCTCCTACCGCCCCCGCGCCGACGCCGCGGTGGTCCGCGAACTCCGTGCCGCCGGCGCGATCGTCCTCGCCTCCGCGAACATGTCGGAATTCGCCTGGCACGGAACGTTCACCGAAAGCTCGATCCGCGGTGTCACCGCCAATATCTTCGATACCGCGCGCAGCGCCGGCGGGTCGAGTGGTGGGAGCGCGGTGGCGGTGGCCGCGGGTTTCGCGCCGATCTCCCTCGGCACCGATTCCTGTGGCTCCGTGGTGGGACCGGCGGTGCACGCCGGACTCGTCGGCTTCCGGCCTTCCGGTGGCGCGGTCGGCCGCGATGGCGTCATCCCGCTGTCGCCGTCGCAGGATGTCGTCGGCCCGATCGGCCGAACCGTCCGCGATATCGCGGAATTCGCCGACCTGATGACGGGCGGCCGGCATTCCTGGCTCGCCACCGCGGCGGCAACCGATCTCACGAAGCTCACCGCCGCCTACCTGACCTGGCCTTTCGATACACCGTCCGGCCGGTCCGCGTCGCGCGGCCGCGCGGACCGGTCCGCTCGACTACGGAGGCTCGCCGACCACGCGGTCGACACACTCACTCGGGAATTCCGGCTGCGCCGTGCCGAGTTGCCGGAGCTGGACGCCGCTTTCGCCCGGGATGTCCTCACCGACAGCGGATGGACGGACGCGCGGCATTCGATCGACCTGTTCTTCGAACGGACCCCGGCCCGCTACGAGCCGGGCGCCGGTGCCCGGCCGGGGTCTCGGCCCGCCTTCGCCGATCTACTCACCACGACCGCCCTCGACCCGGACACGGCCGCGATCTGGCTGGCGGCGCCGCCCATACCGAACCCGGCCCACGACGCGGCCTTGGCGAAACAGCGCGCCGGGCGGCGCGCGCTCACCGAACTGCTCACCCGCCGCGGCGTCGATGTGCTCCTCTATCCCACGGCCCCCGATATCGCGCACCCCGGCTGGGCCGGGACCGCCGCGGCCGGCATCGCCTCGAACACCGGCGCGCCCTCGGTGCAGGTGCCCCTCGGCGAGGTCGCGGGGGTCCCCGGCGGCCTGACGGTCACCGCGGCACCCGGCCGGGACGCTCGCGCGCTGGCGGTCGCGGCGGCCCTCGAGGCGGTGACGGACGCGGTACGTCCGCCCCAAATCGGGAGTTGAGGCGGCACCGTTGCCGATCGCGGCGGGTTCGATCGGTCGCTGCACCAGCGAAGGCGGGTTGCGACATGAAGCGGCGCTGGGCCTCCTCCGGGTCGCGGAGTTCTCGGGGGACGATCGGGTCGGCTTCAGGCGAGCGGGTGCCCGGGTGTCGGCCGCGCGTAAGCGTTGCCGACCGGCGTTGAAGTGCGGATTATGGCAATCCACCGGACCGGCCCGGGAGCTCCTGCGTGCGCGTGGTGCGACTGCGGCGGACGAGTGTGTCCGTCACCGGCGCCCCGGTCTCTCACCCGTAGCGGGTGAGGAACCGGCGTGCGCCCGGCCCTAGGGTCGATCCGGACGCGTACTCCCCCGTGATGAAGGAGCCGGAGATGGCCGGTACGTTGACCGTCTGGAAGTTCCCCACCGCCACCGGCGCCGATACCGCCGTATCGACATTGGATGACCTGCAACGCCGGGAATTGATCACCGTGCAGGACGCCGCGGTGGTCAGCTGGCCGGCGGACGCGAAGAAACCCAAGACCCGCCAGCTGCACAGCCTGGCCGGGCTCGGCGCGCTGGGCGGCGCGTTCTGGGGCCTGCTGTTCGGGCTGTTGTTCTTCATCCCGCTGATCGGTGCCGCCATGGGTGCGGGCCTGGGCGCGATGTCGGGGTCGCTGGCCGATATCGGTATCGACGACGACTTCATCAAAGAGGTGCGCGACAAGCTGACCCCCGGCACCTCGGCGCTGTTCGCGTTGACCTCCGATGCCACGATGGACCGGGTGCACGAGGCGTTCCACGGCCAGTCGGCGGAGTTGGTCTCCACCAACCTGTCCCATGAGCAGGAAGCCAAATTGCGCGAGGTCTTCGCCGACTGATCTCCGGTTTTCGCCCCGCAGGAGGGCCTGTGACCGCTCATCCACCGATTGCCGGGCGCGGGGTCGGGGCCGATGTGCGGACCGCGGCGCCGGTGTCCCCGGCCGGGTCGATCGGCCGGTGATGGATTCCGACCTGACCGCTGCGCTGCACGGGCCGCTGTTCTCCCGCCGGATTCCCCTGGACCGCGATAACGCCGCCAGCCGGATCAGTGCCTACATCTACGGCAATATCCTCGTGCTCACCGCCCTCGTCCCCGTCGTCACCGCCGAGAAACACCTCGGCATCCTCATCGTGGCCGGCACCGCCGTCTCCACCTTCCTGGCCCACAGTTTCGCCGAGACGGTCGCCCGCACCGTCCGCGAACAACACACCGCGACTGTCGCCGACCGGGTCCGCGCACTCCGCAATTCGGTACCCATCCTCACCTCGGCGGTCCTGCCCTGTGCCGTCCTCGCCGCCGGCTGGCTGGGCTGGCTGCAACCCCGGACCGCGCAGATCCTCGCCGAACTGGTGATTCTCGTGCGTATCGGCGGAATCGTCTTCGTCATCGGCCGACTCCGCGGCAGGCGTCCCACCCGGGCCACCGGGATCACCGCGCTGCTGCTCACCCTCGCCGCCGCCCTCGTCGTGATCGTCAAGATCGCGCTGACCCATTGAGGCCCGCCGGGGCCCGCCGCACCATCCCATAGGGCTTTCCTTCGGAACAGTCAGGATTCCAACGGGTTGTCCGATATCACTTGCCGCCATACCGTCGAATCCATGAAGTTCACCCCCGTCCGCCTCGCCGAACTCGAAGGCTCCTTCCAGATCCTCAAGCGTCCCGCGCTGGACCGCCCGGCCGCCCAGCGCGACCCGTTGGTCATCGCCACCGTCTCCGAGATGCTCTCCACGATCGAGCAGGGCGGCCTCGACGCGGTGCTGTCCTATGCCCGCGATCTCGACGGGTTCACCTCCGCCCAGGTCGAACTCGGCCCGGCCGACCTGGCGCGGTCGGGTGATTCGCTGTCGCCCGAGCTGCGGGCGGCCCTGGAGCTGGGCCACGAACGGACCAGCGCGTTCGCCCGGGAGACCCGATCGCATCTGGTCGATTTCGAAACCCAGTTGGCGCCCGGCCTGACCACCGGCGTGCGTTATGTACCGATCTCCCGGGTGGGCGCCTACGTGCCGGCCGGCCGTTTCCCGCTGCTCGCCGGAGCGTTCATGACCGTCGGCGTCGCCAAGGTGGCCGGGGTCCCGACTGTTCTCGCCTGCACTCCCCCGCGCCGCGACGGCACCGCCGACCCCGCCGTGCTCTACTCCTGCCATCTCTCCGGCGCCGACCGCGTCTATGTGCTGGGCGGGGTCCAGGCGCTGGCCGCCATGACGTTCGGCCTGCTGGGTGAACCGTCGGTCGATATGCTCGTCGGCGCCGGTAACGCCTATGTGGCCGAGGCCAAACGGCAGCTCTTCGGCAAGGTCGCCATCGACCTACTGGCCGGCCCCTCGGAGGTCGCGGTGATCGCCGACGAGACCGCCGATCCGGCGACCGTCGCCGCCGATCTCCTCGGCCAGGCCGAACACGGCACCGAATCGCCGGCCGCCCTGGTCACCACCTCGCGGCAACTGGGCGAAGCGGTGATCGCCGAGGCCGATCGGCAACTGGAAACCCTGAAGACCCGGGATATCGCCGGACCGGCGTGGCGCGACTACGGTTCGGTGACCTGGGCCAAGGACGCCGCGACCGCCGCCGCCCTGATGGACGATCTCGCGCCCGAACACCTGGAGATCCAGACCGCCGACGACGAGTACTACCACAACACCCTGCACAACTACGGCTCGATCTTCCTGGGCCGCTGGAGCACGGTGGCGTACTCCGACAAGGGCATGGCGGGCACCAACCATGTGCTGCCGACCGCCGGTGGCGCCAAGCACAGTGCGGGCCTTTCGGTATCCCGCTTCCTCAAACCGCTGACCTACCAGCGCGTGGAACGATCGGCCACCCCCGAGACGGCCGGAGCCGTCGAAACCATCTCGCAGTACGAAGGTATGGCCGCTCACGAGGCGACCGCGACCATCCGCCTCGACGCCTACCGGACCGACGAGGCCTGAGTTATACCCCGGCGGGCCATCGGCCCGTCCGGCAGTAACCGGGATGCCCCCATCCGCTTTCGGCGGGTGGGGGCACTGCGATTCCCGAGCTCAGGGCCACCAGAGCGCGACCGTGAGCCCCAGCAGACCCAGCGTCAGCTGCATAAGTGCCAGGTCAGCCATCCATCGGCCGCCCCCGCGAGCCTTCGATACCGCCCCAGCGGTGACCGCGCGGGTAGAGCCGTATCGGGGTGATCAGTGCCGCGTGCTCGGTCACCGACCGCCGCACCGATTCGGCGTGTTCGAAACCGGGTACGACGACTGCCCGCGCGCCGAACTCGCTCGCGTGCCGGGCCAGCGCCAGCACGGTCACCAGCGGACGCGCGTCGGTGTACACGGTGTACACGAGTCGAAACCCATGCCGCCGCGCCAGCTCGTGCAGGTCCACGGCGGGCGTGGGAACATCACGCCTGACCAGGCCGATCGCGGCCGGACTCTCAGCAGTGACCACGCGGGCCTCCCGCGTCCGCGCACCAGCGCCGCATCGCGTGCGCGACGAACTCCAGCTTCTCGATCGACGGCGGCACCGCCCGGGGCCCGTCCGGAATCCGGGTGTCTCCGGGCGTGCGCGTAGGTAGCCACCCCGCACGGGGTTCGCTCGGCCGTTCGCACCGTAATCCTTTGATGTGCATGGGGAATCCACCGCTCCTGGCTAGTGTTGGAGAGCACCCGGCGCAGGGTCCACCAGGGCATCAGCGACCAAACTGTGAATGATGGACCACCAGTTCGCGGCGCTCCTGGCGTTGATCTGGTGTCCCCCAGGGCTTCTGAGGGGTGGCCTGCGCCGGGTGCGTCCTCAGTAGACAAGCGCGGCAGTGCGTTTGGAAGCTTCCGATGCCCCAAATCCTGAGAAAAACTGCAACATTCCAGTTTTCATCCCCGGGCATTCCAGTTCGAGGCACACTGCGTTCCAGTGCGGGATGTGCAGGCCCGCGCCAAGGGGAGTGGGATGGTAGACAAGGAGACCGACAGCACCTTCGCGCGGCGGATGCTGGGAAGACAGCTACGACACCTGCGCGAGACTTCGGGGGTCAGTGTTCAGACGGCAAGGCAAGCTATCGGAGTCGGACATCAGACCCTGTGGCGGTTGGAGACCGGGCAGTCGACGCGAATCTCGGCTCTACAGGTGCGGGAGCTGTGCCGCATCTACAAAGCGCCCGATGAAGTCACGGACGTACTACTCGAGCTGCTGGGCGGACTGTCGTACAAGTCATGGTGGCATGCCTATCGCGAGGCGGTACCGAAGGATTTCGATCTGTACCTGGGACTCGAGATCGCGGCCAGCCGGTTCGTCAGTTACGCACCGACATTGCTGCCGGGTCTGGTGCAGACCCAGCCCTACCGGCGGGCGATGGCATGGTCGGGCAATCCGGGAATGTCGACCATCGAGGTCGAGCAGCGAATCGAGATCGCAGCCCGGAGGCAGTCACGCCTACGCGAAGACCCCGATCTACAGCTCGAGATCCTTGTGAGCGAGGCGGCGCTGCGCCAACGGATCGGCGGTGGAGCCGTCATGGCCGAGCAGCTGCGTTACCTCGCGGAGGTCAGTCGGCTGCCGAATGTATGCCTCCAGGCCGTACCGTTCAGCACCACCCATGTCGGCTTGGAAGTCGGGCTGTTCGTGCTATTGGAGTTTCCGGAGCAGCGCAACGCGTGGACGTCAGAACCGCCGGTTGTGTACGTTCAGGGCTACACCAGCGACCAATACCTGGAGCGTCCGGAAGAGATAGCCCGATATCGGGATGCCGCTTCTCGCATCAAACAATCGGCGCTGGGCGAGCACGAAACCAGGGACCTGGTTCTGAAGATCGCGGAGGAGCACGATGAACAGCGCTGACCTATCGGGAGCACGGTGGTTCAAGAGCAGCCGCAGCGCGAGCAATAAGGAGTGCGTCGAAGCCGCGCACCTGAGCGGAGGTTTCGTCGGCGTGCGTGACTCCAAGAATCCGACCGGCCCGGCGCTGGTCTTCACACCTGGTGAGTGGGACGCCTTCCTGGCGGACGCGAAGGCCGGGGAATTCGACCGGCCGTAGCCCTCGGCCAACGAAACCCCTGCCCGAGGGCGGTCACTCGGTCGCCGCAACTGCCTCGAGAAGGGGCGGTGACGGCGACCGAGTTGTTTCAGCTTTCGGCCGACGCACCCGTGCACCTCGGCTTGTTCGGTCAGCGAATGTCGGCCGGACAGTTTCTCGTATGCGCGGATCGTAGTATGCCAGCTGGTGAGTCAGAGCCTGCGGGTAGTTTCGCAGCCATGCCCGCCCGACCGTCGAACGTTGATCGAGCTACGACGAGCCTATCGGACGACTCTTCCGCGACGGCGTCCGGCTTCCGTGGTGAGGCACGGCGCCGCACGACAGACCGAAGTCGCCGTCTGCCCTAATCGTCCACGCTGAGCGCCTGGGTGCGGGCGCTCAGCGAACGACCCAGCTCGCTCACCTCCGCATCCATTTCGGGCAGCCAGGTCCGTGTCGCCGTGCCGACGAATCGCTCGACGAATGGAGTTTGCAGCACCGGTTTCAGCCAGCGCAGCGCACCCGCCCACCCGGGCACATTGATCCGCCCGGCACGCCGCTCGATGCCCCGTTCGAAGGCGGCAGCGCACTCCCGCACCGTGACGGTTTTCTGGAACAGGGCCGGCAACGAGGCGAGCGCTCGCGCGGCCGCCGGCAGATCGGTGAACGTTTCCCGCACCAGCGCGGTGTCGATCCACAACATATGCGCCGACCCGACGGCGACGCCACGGTAGCCGACCTCCGCTCGGACAGCGTTGGCGAGTTGCTCGACCCCGGCCTTCGTCGCGGCGTAACTCGCCAGCCCGGGCATCGCCACGTAGGCGGCGACGGAGGACACGAACAGCACGTACCCGCCCCGTTCGATGACCGCGGGCAGGGCGGCGCGCACGGTATGGAAAGGTCCGACGAGGTTCACATCGACCACCCGCCGGAAGGCAGCGGGGTCCACCGCCAGAACCGATCCGTAGCTGCCGATACCGGCATTGGCCACCACGATATCGATTCCCCCGAACCTTTCGACTCCCCGCGCGACCGCGGCCTCCATCGCGGCGAGATCGCATACATCGGCGGTGACCGCCACGACGTACTCGTCGCCGCCCAGTTCCACAGCGAGCTCCCGCAGCGGGGGCGGATCGATATCGGTGAGCACCAGCCGCGCCCCGCGCGCCCGCAGCCGCCCGGCGAGCTCCGCACCGATACCGCGGGCGCCGCCGGTGATGAGTACGACCTTTCCGGTGAAGGCGGTCATGAGGTTGAACGCTAGACCGACCGGTCCGGCTCCGGAAGAGTCCGGGCACCGATATCGGCGCCTGTGAGCGTGCTGTTATCCCGACGCCGGGGTCTGCGTGCCCCGGCCCCGAATCGTGACTCGACCACCCGGCCGCGGACACGGTGTCGAGATCCCGCGGATCGGCGCGAGGGCGTTTTCGTCCGGCGTTTCCCCGGGCCGTGCCGGACCCGCCGTGCCACCCGCTACCGGCCGGGGGACGGGTCCCGGCCCGGTTGGCGGGCCAGCGACGCCAGGACGATCTCCCGCGCCGCGCGGACCGTTGCCGTGTAGGCGCTCGGATCCCGGCCGAGGCGTTCGGCGCCGGCGCGCATGACCCCGGACAGCAGCTCCACCACGAGGGGCACATCGCCGAGATCGCGGAACTCGCCGCGAGCCACGCCGTCTCGGACGACGTTCTCCACCTCCACGACGATCGCGTGGAAAGGCCCGTCGGGGCCCTTGGGCACCTCGTCGGCCAACGGGCCCGAGCCCGGCCGGAACATCAGCTGCATGGCCTGGTCCGTGGACGCCTCCAGAACCGCCTCGATGATCTCCCCCAGCCGCTCCGCCGCCGGATCGGCGGACCGTGCGGCGATCGCGGTCACCCGCTCGAGCATGGGCCGGCCGGCGCGCCGGGTCAGCGCCAGGACCAGCGCACCCTTATCGCTTGCGTAGTTGTACAACGTGTTGCGCGCGAGCCCGGCCCGGGCCGCGATATGGCCCATTTTGATCGTGTCGTATTCGCGTTCGAGCAGTAATTGCCGCAGCGCCTCGGCGAGGTCGGCCCACACCATCTCGTGGTGCTCCTCGATACTGGTTCCCCGAATCCGCGGCATCCCATCATCCTTCCCCACCACGCCGTACCACCGAGCCCCGCATAGCGTCCCGGAGCATCGCGTGGCCGGCTCCGGCCCTCGGCCGCTGAGCCGGGTCCGCGCAGGGCGATCCGAGCCCGGCCGGGGCCGGTGGGATGGCCGGCTCGGTCACAGCTGGTTCAGCAGTCCTGCCGCCACAGCGCGGGCATGCCACAAACGGTCGCTGTCGCCTTCCAGGCCGGCGCGTGTCATGGCGCCCTCCAGAAGGAAAGCCAGGTGTTCCGCCGTGGTTCCGACGATGTCGGGACGCTCGGGCAACAGTGCCGCGATGTGCTCGGCCATCAGGCGCTCGACTTCCTCTTTGCGCCGACGCACCAGAGCGCGTCCCTCGTCCCCGGCGGGCATCTCGGCAGCGGCGTTCAGCAGCCCGCAGCCACGGAAGCTGTCCTCCGTGGCGCTGTCGATGTAGGTATCGAACACGGCCAGCACACCGTCGCGCGGGTTTCGGACCCCGTGGAGGCGTGAACGGTACCTCGTCAGCCATTCCTCGTGCCGCGCCTCCAGATACGCGCGGACGAGCTCGGCCTTGGAGGAGAAGTTGTTGTACAGGCTCATCTTCGCCACCCCGGCCTCGGCGGTGATCGTATCGATCCCGGTCGCCGTAACCCCGTCACAGTAGAAACGCAACGCCGCAGCGGCCAGGACCCTCTCACGAGCCGGCCGCCGCCGCCCGGCGCTCGGCGCTTGCTCCACCTCACTCATCGGCACCTCGATTCGACTAGGTAGACAAGTCTACCTAGTCTGGATTGGGCCGCGACTCGGCCGGCAACTGCCGAGCCGCGCTCCCTCCATTGCCGGCGAACCAAGGAAGGCACCATGACTCTCTTGACCGACAGCCTCATCGTCGACGGAGTACGCCTGGCCTACCGGGATCACGGCCGGGGTGAACCCGTGATCTTCATCCACGGCACGCCCTCACACTCCTACGAGTGGCGCAATGTCGCACCGCATATCGAGGCAGCCGGCTTCCGCGCCGTCACCTACGACCTTCTGGGATACGGCCGCTCCGAGCGGCCGGTGGACCGCGACACATCCGTCGCCGCCCAGACCGACCTTCTGGAACACTTCCTCGACGCGCTGGGTGTCGACCAGGTCAACATCATCGCTCACGACATCGGCGGCGCCATCGGCCTGCGTTTCTCCATCGCCCACCCCCACCGAGTGCGACGGCTGATGGTCATCGACACGGTCAGCTACGACTCGTGGCCCTCCTCGACCTGGCAGAAGATCATCGAGGACAACCTCGACGACTACACGAGCATGCCGCAGGACACGTTCAACGCCCTGCTGACCCGGCAACTCGGCATGACCGTCACCGACGACACGCTCATGAGCGAAGACGTGCTCCGGGCCTACCTTGCACCCCACCAGTCCACACTGGGCCGCGTCTCCTTCTTCGAACACCAAGTACGCCACTACGACTCGAAGTACACCGAGGAGATCGGTGACGAACTCACGCAGCTCACCATGCCCGTCCGGATCCTGTGGGGCGAGGAAGACCGATGGCAGCCCCTCCACTACGCGAAGCGGCTCGGCGACGCCATCCCGCAGGCCGACCTCATCGTCGTCCCCGGGGCCGGCCATTTCCTCATGGAGGACGTCCCCGAACGTGTCGTTCACGAAATCAGCGACTTCCTCCGTACCCCGGCCCCCGCAACCGCCCGCAGGTGATTCCCTCCCCAAGCCCACCAGGGCCATGGGCAGACACCGCTAGCGCGCCTGTCCGGTGGCCACGGCAGCCAGTTGCGCGTTTTCCTGGTGGGCCGCGGTGAGCTTCACCCGAGTGAGGCGCCAGCCGTCCGTCGTCCTGACCGCCTCGTTGTCGTAGTAGCCGACCACCAGCCACCGATCGGGTCCACCGTTCGCGAGCTCACCGGGGAGCCAGTGTTCGGCACGGACGTGCGCGTGGATCGTGGCGCGGTCGCCGTCGATCTCGACGACATGGCCGGTGATCACATGGTGGGTCGCCGCGAAAGACGCGAAAGAGGCGCGGAGAATCTCGCGGTAGTCGCCGAGCGGCACGGTTGTCGGTGGAATACCGGAGACGGATTCGAAGTCGACCGTAACCGGGTCGGTGAAAACGCGGCGCGGCAACTCGGTGAACTCCTTCAGGTCGGCGATATCGGCATACCGGCCCAGCAGTTCGATGAGTTCGGCGCGATCACTGAGCGCATTCATGGGAAAAGCCCCTCTCGGTACACCACGGCGCCGTGGGGCCGCCAAGGCATTTATGCGACGTTCTGTCGTAAAATATTACGACGAGTTGTCATAAAAATCCAGCAACGAAGGCGGCCCCCACCGCACGGGATGCCGCTCCCGCGACGACGCGCCGCCCGAGCGGAGCGGCCGCCGGCCGCCGGTAGCCGGTAGCCGGTAGCCGGTAGCCGGTAGCCGGTAGCCGGTAGCCGGTAGCCGGTAGCCGGTAGCCGGTAGCCGAAGCGCAGCACGTGTACCACCTGCAGATCGACCACCAGAGTGCAGAGCGCCGCACTGCCCGCCGAGTTCTAGTCGACCCGGCGGCTACGCCCGGACCCCGCCCCTGGTCCCGGGGCCCTCGATCGCTCGTGCCGGTGCCGGAGTGCCGGAACTCAGCGGGAGAACGTCACATGGATCGTTCCGCTCGGCGCGACCTCGCTGTCGACCTCGTAGCCTTTTTCCAACTCACGCAGGTCGTCCCACAACCGGGCGCCGCGGCCGAGCAGGATGGGCGCGATCGCGACATGCAGCCGGTCGACGAGGCCCGCCGCCAGATAGGCGCGCACCACGGATACGCCGCCGCCGATGCGTACGTCGAGATCCCCCGCGGCCTTCGTCGCCAGGGCGAGCGTTTCCTCCGGAGTGGTCTGCACGAAGTGGAACGTGGTGCCGCCCTCCATCTCCAGTGCCGGCCGCCGCTCATGGGTGAGGACGAACACCGGAACGCCGAACGGCGGGTTCGGACCCCACCAGCCCTGCCAGTCCGGATCACCGGGGTGGGCGTGCAGACCGAACATGCCGGCGCCCATAACCTCGGCGCCGATGCCCTCGAAAGAGGCGGCGACATGCGCGTCGTCCACGCCGGTCGTGCCCACACCGGACGTGTCCCCCAGTACACGCCTCCGGAAAGTCCTCGTCGCCGCGTAGGCCGACACCAGGCGGTTCCAGTCCTGGCCCATCGGATCGTCGGGCGTCTGGTCGGTGGTGGTCGCGTATCCGTCGAGGGAGATGTTCAGATCGACTCGGACCTGGCCCATTTACCGCTCCTTGCAAGTGATTGTAAAATGCAAGCACTAAGGTAGATGGGGTGCCATACCGTGTCAAGGAGGAGCTATGGAGCCGAGATCCGGATGTGCGATCAACGCCGCGGTAGAAGCGCTCGGTGATCACTGGTCGGTACTGGTACTGCGCGACATCATCTTCGGAGACCGCCGATACTTCAGAGAGCTGCTCAACGGGTCGATCGAGGGCATCGCGTCGAACATCCTCAGCGACCGGCTCAAGAAGCTCGTCGCCGCCGGCATCCTGACCAAGGACGAGGTCGCGCGCGGTCAACGCGCCCGCTACAGCCTCACCGAGGCCGGTATCCAGACCCTGCCGATCATCTTCGCCCTCGGCAACTGGGGTCTCGACTGGCGAACGGGGACACCGGAGTTGCGGGCCCGCCAGGAACTCATGCGCGCCGAAGGAATGCCGTTCATCGAAGAACTCATGCAGGATCTGCGCAGACGCCACCTCGATGCCGCGCCGGTCGAGAGAGAGGGCCCGGGTCCGCTCGAACGGCTGGCCGCGGCGTATGACGCAGCCACCGCCGACAACGGGCTCGGACACCCTGCCGACGAGCGCGGCACGATGAACAGGCCGTGAAGGCTCACTGTCGCATCCGCGGCCGCGAGGCCGGGTCACCGACGACAGGAGTACGGGGAGCGGGCGGCGGATACCGCGCACGCACCAACGCCGGTGGATGCCGGACGCCGCATCGACCCCGGCCCTCGGCGGCACAGCCGTGTCGGTGATTCGAATTACCCGCGAATAGTTGGTGCATTAACTATTCGTGGGCTACATTCGACTCTACAGGGGGTATCCGAGCGGACTGGAGGCACGTTGACCGCGGAAATCGACGACCCACTGCGGTTGGAGCGGCAGGTGTGTTTCGCGCTGGCCGTGGCGAACCGCTCGGTGCTCGCCGTGTACCGGCCACTACTGGAACCGCTGGGCCTGACGCACCCGCAGTACCTCGTCATGCTGGCGCTCTGGGGTGAGGCACCGATGTCGGTGAAGGCCATCGCCGAGGCGATCCAGCTCGACTCCCCCACACTGTCCCCGCTGCTCAAACGCCTGGAGAGCGCCGGCCTGGTGACCCGGCGGCGCGATCCCCGCGATGAACGCACCCTGGTCGTCGACCTCACCGACGCGGGGCGCGCGCTACGCCGCGAAGCCGAACGGATCCCGCCCGCCGTCGTCGATCGGCTCGGCGTGGAACTCGGCGATCTGGAGGAGTTGCGGGAGGTACTCGGCCGCGTCAACGAGGCGGCACGCCGGGCCGCACTCGCATACCCGGACAACGAATCGTGAACGCCCCCGCGAACCGCCGCGGCGAACCGCGGCTTCCGGACCGTCGACAGGAGGGCCCCGTGACAGGCCAGACCCCCACACCGGCACAGCGCATCCGCTACCTCTTCGGCGAGACCCTGCCGCCCTCGATGCAGCAGTGGGTTCTGCGTGACCAGACCGGCCCGGGCGCCACGCGGCGATACCTGCAGCGCTTCCTGCTCCCCCCGATCCCGTTCCTGTGCCTGTTCGCGCTGGTGCCGGGACCGTGGTGGATGGGGTTCTCGATGGCCGTGCTGGTGTTCCTCCCGCTGGCCTTCTTCGCGGTCGCTCTGGTGTATGTGCACCGGCGCCACATCCTGATCAAGCACGGCCTCGATCCCGTACTGGCCGACCCGAACCGACATCGCCGCGCCGCCGCGGAACGGGCGAGCTACGAAATGCGCCACCACCGCGGATGACCCCGCACCGCGGACCGTCCTCCGCCTCGGCGGCGGCCGCCCGCCGATCCCGCGGATCCACCACGACCTCGACACCGCGAGCACGGCCTCGACCCACCCGCCGATCCCCCGGAGCCCGGATCACAGCCCGACCGGCGGCCACCGCCGACGTTCACGGAAACAGAGTCCGGCCTATCGGTCCGGAGGAGCCCCGCGGACACCGGGAGCC
Organism: Nocardia sp. NPDC004568; assembly: GCF_040609955.1. Classification (NCBI taxonomy): domain Bacteria; kingdom Bacillati; phylum Actinomycetota; class Actinomycetes; order Mycobacteriales; family Nocardiaceae; genus Nocardia; species Nocardia sp. NPDC004568. The sequence continues at coordinate 72,209 of NZ_JBEXLL010000006.1, read as the reverse complement.
GGTGCGGGAGTCCCCGTCTTCCCGCCCGGGCCCGCCGTACCGACCGCGACCGCCGTGGCCGCACAGATACACGTGATGGCGAACCACTGTGGGACCGACAGCGTCTCGCCGAGAACGAGTAGACCGGCCAACGCCGCGACGACCGGTTCCAGACTCAGCAGAATCCCCGCGGTCCCGGCCGGAATACGTTTCAGCGCGGCCATTTCCAGGGAGTACGGGATCACCGCGGACAGGATCGCGACCGACGCACCCAGGACCAGGGTCTGCGGCTGGAACACGGCGCCGCCGTTGCTCACGATCCCGGCGGGCAATCCGAGGCAGGCGGCCACCGGCAGGGCGATCCCGAGTGCCGAGTGTCCGAGGGTGCCCGCCAGCGCACGGGAGAGCAGCAGATAGGAGGCCATCGCGGCGGCGGACATTCCGGCGAACAGGAATCCGAGCCAATGCAATCGGCCGGATTCCGGATCGCGGATCAGCCACAGCCCGACGGCCACGAGGGCGACCACCGCGAGGTCGCGTGCGCTCCGCGAGCCCGCCACCGCGACGGTCAGCGGACCGAGCAGCTGAATTGTGCCGGCAATGCCGAGCGGCAGGTAGTGCAGGGCGGGATAGATCAGGTTCATCCCGGCGATCGCCACCCCGAGTCCCACGACGGCTGCGATCTGCGGGGCGGTGCGGGGCATCCGGCGCGGCCGGAACACCACGACCACGACCACGGCGGCGATCCCCAGCCGCAGGCCGAGGACGCCCAGCGGATCGAGCCGGTCGAAGAGGTACTTGCCGAGGGCCTGCCCGGACTGGGTGCACACGGCGGCGGTGAGGACCAGGAGTGGAGCCGGTATCACGCCCTCCAGGGTGGGGGCGCGCCGGTTTCAGGTCCATCGAAAGATCAGTCGCCCGATCGTTTAGATTGGCCTACATGATCGACCTGCGTCGTCTGCTGGTGTTGCGGGTACTGGCCGAACGGGGCACGGTGACGGCCACGGCCGCCGATCTACACGTCACGCCCTCGGCGGTATCGCAGCAATTGCGGTCACTGGCCGACGAATTGGGTGTGGAACTGCTGACCCGCTCCGGGCGCACCGTGGAACTCACACCCGCCGCCCGGTCGTTGCTCGCCCATGCCGACGATCTGGGCGCGCGGTGGGAACGGGCCCGCGCCGAGATCGCCGCCCACGGCGGCGCACTCGTCGGCCGGTTACGCCTGTGCGGCGTGTCCTCGGCCGCGGCGGCCCTGCTCGTCCCGGCCGCCGCCCGATTACGCGCCGGCCACCCGCGCCTGGACCTCCACATCCGCGAACTGGAGAGCGGCGACTGTTTCCGGCAGTTGCTGGCCCAGCGCGCCGAGATAGCCCTCGTCCTTCCGGCCCACAGTCCGCCGGTGGACGATCCCCGCTTCGAGCAGACGGTGATCTTCGACGACGCGCAGGATCTGCTCGTACCCGAAGGCCACCCGCTCACCCGGCGCGACGCGGTCGCACTGACCGATGCGGCCACCGAGACCTGGATCGTGAAACCCGAACACAACGACTCCTACGATGTGCTCGTCGCCGCCTGCGCCGCGGCCGGCTTCACTCCGCGCATCACACATCATCTCAAGGAGTGGTTCGCGGTATCCGCGGCCGTCGCGCACGGTTTCGGTGTCTGCCTGCTGCCGCGCATGGTGCCCGTCCCCGATCACCATCGGGTGGTACGGATACCGCTGCACGGGGCCACGCGACCGACCCGCGTGATCACCGCCGCCACGCGCCGTGGGGGCCGCGCGCATCCCCTTGTCGCCGCGGGACTGGACGCCGTGACCGCGGTGGCGGAAGAGTTGACGGGCCGCTGACCGCGGCAGCTGCTCCGAGAGTTCGATAGACCGCGGCAGACGGGTGCATACCTGTCCGGCTCGTCGGGCCGCGTCCCCATCCCCCTTCTACGTTATACACGATCCGGGACCCTCATGAGACGCCGAATTGTGGTCCATAATCGCCCACTGATGCGGAAACCACCAGGTGAGGAGCGGCGAATGAGTTATGTGCTGGGTTTCGAGGAAATCGACCGGACGCAGCTCGCGACCGTCGGCGGCAAGGGCGCGAACCTCGGCGAGTTGTCACGGATCGAAGGTATCGCGGTACCGGAGGGTTTCTGCGTGACGACGGCCGCCTTCCAGCGGGTCGCCGCCGAAGTACCGGCCATCGACGACCGGATCGATCGGTTGTCGCGGCTCGAACCGGCCGACCGGGAGTCGATCCGGGTACTGAGCGCGGAGATCCGCGCGGCCATCGAAGAATGCGCTGTTCCCGGCGATGTGGCGGCGGCGATCACCGGCGCACTCGCCCGGCTCGGGGCACACGAACCCTGTGCCGTCCGATCCAGCGCGACGGCCGAGGATCTGCCGACCGCGTCGTTCGCGGGGCAGCAGGACACCTTCCTGAATGTCGTGGGGCCGGAGGCGGTACTGCGGCATATCAGCCGCTGCTGGGGGTCGCTGTTCACCGAGCGAGCCGTCACCTACCGTCTGCGCAACGGCTTCGACCAGCGGAAGGTACGGATGGGGGTGGTCGTGCAGCGGATGGTGTTCCCGCAGGCGGCCGGCATCCTGGTCACCGCGGACCCGGTCACGTCCAACCGGAAGGTCGTTTCCGTGGATGCCGGCTTCGGCCTCGGCGAGGCCCTGGTCTCCGGTCTGGTGAACCCGGATGTCTACACGGTGCGCGACGGCGAGGTCGTTTCCCGGACGGTGGCCACCAAACGGGTCGCCGTCCAGGCCGACCCGGAGGGCGGCACCCGCGTCGAGGAGATCGAGCCCGAACGGCAGAACCGGCCGGTGCTCACCGAGGCGCAGATCGTGCGCCTGGCACACCTGGGCCGTCGCATCGAGGCGCATTTCGGCAGCCCCCAGGACATCGAATGGTGCCTGGTGGACGACGAGTTCCGCATTGTGCAGAGTCGGCCGCTCACCGCCCTGTTCCCGATTCCCGAGGCCGACGACGACGAGAACCACGTCTACATCTCCGTCGGCCATCAGCAGATGATGACCGATCCCATGAAGCCGCTGGGGATCTCCGTATGGCAGTTGACGAGTCCGGCGCCCATGCGGCACGCGGGCGGCCGGTTGTTCGTCGATGCCACCCGGGGACTGGCGGCGCCGGCGACCCGCGCGGCCATGGTCGACGGTTTCGGCCGGTCCGATCCGCTGACCGGGGACGCGCTGCGGACCGTCCTCGAACGTGACGACTTCCTCCGCCCGGTTCCGGACGAGGGGCCCGGCGGCCCGCTCTCCGGCGCCGGCCCCACGCTGATCGAGGCCGATCCGGCCGTGGTCGACGAACTGATCGCGGATAGCGAGGCCTCCCTCGACACGCTGAAACGCGCCATCGGCACCACATCCGGGCCGGAACTGGTCGACTTCGTCCTGGCCGATATCCGGGAGCTGCGCCGGGTGCTGTTCCATCCGCGCAGCCAGCAGGTGATCAAGGCCGGGATGGAGGCCACCTGGTGGCTCAACGATCACCTGCAGGAGTGGCTGGACGAGAAGAACGCGGCCGACACTCTCGCCCAATCGGTTCCGCACAATGTCACCGCGGAAATGGGCCTGGCGCTGCTCGACGTCGCCGATGCGATCCGGCCACACCCGGAGGTCGTGGCCTTCCTGCGGCAGATCGAGGACACGGGTGCCGAAGGGACCGGTTTCCTGGACGAGCTGGCGCGGCTGCCGGGCGGTACCGCGGCGCGCGCGGCCATCGACGCCTATCTCGACCGGTACGGAATGCGCTGTGCCGGCGAAATCGATATCACGCGGCCGCGCTGGAGCGAACAGCCCGCCGCGCTCGTGCCGACGATCGTCAACAACATCAGGAGCTTCGAACCGGGCGCCGGCACACGACGCTTCGAGGAGGGCCGGCTCCAGGCCGAGCGGAAGACAGAGGAACTGCTGGATCGGCTGCGTGCGCTACCGGACGGGGACCGGAAGGCCGCCGAGACCGCGCGCATGATCGACCGGGTCCGCGTCTTCTCCGGATATCGGGAGTATCCGAAATACGGGATGGTCAGCCGGTACTGGGTCTACAAACAAGCCCTGTCACGCGAGGCCGAGCGTCTCGTGCGGGCCGGGGTGCTGCGCGAGCCCGACGATATCTTCTTCCAGACGTTCGAGGAACTCCGCGAGGTCGTGCGCACGCGCCGGGCGAGCGCGGAACTCATCCGGGAGCGCAGGGACGCCTTCCGCTCGTACGACGCCCTCACGCCACCCCGCGTGCTCACCTCCGACGGCGAGACCGTCACCGGCGCGTACCGGCGCGCGGATGTACCGGACGGCGCGCTACCCGGCATGCCGGTCTCCACCGGGACCGTCGAAGGGCGCGCCCGCGTCGTCTCCGATATGGCCCGGGCCGATCTGGAACCGGGCGATATCCTGGTCACCGCCTATACCGATCCGAGCTGGACGCCCCTGTTCGTCGCGATCACGGGCCTGGTGACGGAGGTGGGCGGACTGATGACCCACGGCGCGGTGATCGCCCGCGAGTACGGCCTGCCCGCCGTGGTGGGTGTGGAGGATGCCACCCGGCTGATCCGGGACGGGCAACGGATCCGGGTGAACGGGACGGACGGGTACATCGAGATCCTGTCCCGGCCGGACGAGTGAGATTCGGGGCCGGCCCGGCGGCCGGACCCGGCACGCCGTAGCCCGCACCCACCGAAGCCGCTCTCCGGGAGACGAATCACTCGGTCGTCGCGACTCTGCCGGCAGCGGGGTTCGCGACGACCGGGTCGTTCGCCGCGGCACCGGCGGGGTCGGGTGGCCGGACGTGGTCACGGCAGTTCCGGGACCGCCCGATTCCGAAGCGGCCGGCGCCACGACGTTCGCGCCACCACAGTGACGCTCCGGCACAACGACGGCCTCACTCGGTCACTTTGGGATGCCCGGTTCCGGCCCACTTGATCCAAAGAATACGACGCTCACGATCGACCAGATAGAAGACCCGGCCACCACCGGTTATCTCGAGTTGCCACTGCTCCATCGCAACTCCTTTGTGTACGCCGGTGGCGAGACGCCCGTTCAGGGGATGGTGCCGGGGCGTTCGACCGGCCCGAGATCACCGTCGGTCTCTGAACTCAGAATCTTCGCCAGTACCGGATCGGCCAGTACTTCAGCGGTGTGGCGCCAGCTCTCGATCACCTGGACCACAGGTGTCGGGTTGTGCAGTGAATCGGCCGCGCGCATCGTGGATACCAACTCGACAACGAATTCCTGGACCTCTTCGCGCGACAAGAACTCCACCCAGGGGAACACGTCGGGAAGCACATCGGTGACCAACTCCCGGACCTGCGGATCACGCTGCATCAACGCCACGAACATCTGCGTTGTCACCGAAGCCGCCTTGTGCTCGACTTCGGCTCGGGCAGCCGTTGTCAGGACCAAGTCCTCTGCGTCGCGCCGCCGCACAAGCAGCACCTGTCCCGGGGACTTCCGTAACCGCTCTACGGTTGCTTTGCCGTGTAGCTGCAGATCGGAGAACGACACCTCATCAACGGCCATACTTCAAAAGTACTTTAAAAGTGCCGACCTGTCGATACAGCGCCAGGCCGGCCCGGCCCAGCGGACGACGTGGGTGCGGCGGAGTACGCGAGGGGTCCGCTCAGACGCGTTCTTTCGACCTGGTCCGTACCCGCAGCGCGATCGGCTTCTGGGTCTCGGCGAAGAAATCGTTGCCCTTGTCGTCCACCACGATGAACGCCGGGAAGTCCTCCACCTCGATCTTCCAGACCGCTTCCATACCCAGTTCGGGGTATTCCAGGACCTCCACCGATTTGATGCAGTCCAGGGCGAGCCGGGCGGCGGGGCCGCCGATGGAGCCGAGATAGAAACCCCCGTGTTCCTTGCACGCCTTGGTGACCTGGGCCGACCGGTTGCCTTTGGCCAGCATCACGAACGACCCGCCGGCCGCCTGGAACTGGTCGACGTAGGAGTCCATCCGGCCCGCGGTGGTCGGACCGAAGGAACCCGAGGCGTAGCCGTCGGGGGTTTTGGCCGGCCCCGCGTAGTACACGGCCATATCGCGCAGGTACTGCGGCATCTCCTCGCCCGCGTCGAGCCGCTCCTTGATCTTGGCGTGCGCGATATCGCGGGCCACCACCAGCGGGCCCGACAGCGAGAGCCGGGTCTTCACCGGGTATTTCGACAGTTCCGCGCGGATCTCGTCCATCGGGCGGTTCAGATCCACCTGCACCACATCGCCGCCGAGGATCTCGTCGGTCTGCTCGGGCAGATACTGCGCGGGTTCGCGTTCGAGCTGCTCCAGGAACACACCCTCGGGGGTGATCTTGGCCAGCGCCTGCCGGTCCGCGGAGCAGGACACCGCGAGCGCCACCGGGCAACTCGCGCCGTGCCGGGGCAGGCGCACCACGCGAACGTCGTGGCAGAAGTACTTCCCGCCGAACTGGGCGCCGATCCCGAAGGACTGGGTCAGTGTGAAGACTTCCTGCTCGAGTTCGAGGTCACGGAAGGCGTGCCCGGTCATCGACCCCTCGGTGGGCAGATTGTCCAGGTAGTGCGCGGAGGCGTATTTGGCGGTCTTGAGCGCGAATTCGGCACTGGTACCGCCGATCACCACGGCGAGGTGGTAGGGCGGGCAGGCCGCGGTACCCAGCGAGCGGATCTTCTCGTCGAGGAATTCCAGCATCCGGGTGGGGTTCAGGATGGCCTTGGTCTCCTGGTACAGGAAGGACTTGTTGGCCGAACCACCGCCCTTGGCCATGTACAGGAACTTGTAGGACGGCTGCGCGGGATCACCGGGCGTGGAGTACAACTCGACCTGCGCGGGCAGGTTGGAGCCGGTGTTCTTCTCGTCCCACATGGTGAGGGGCGCGAGCTGGGAGTACCGCAGATTCAGCTTCGTGTAGGCGTCGAACACGCCGCGGCTGATCCACTCGGCATCGTCGGCACCGGTGAGCACGCCCTCGGACTTCTTGCCCATCACGATGGCGGTGCCGGTGTCCTGGCACATGGGCAGGATGCCGCCGGCCGAGATGTTCACATTCTTCAGCAGATCCAGCGCGACGAAACGGTCGTTGCCGCTGGCCTCCGGGTCGTCGATGATCCGGCGCAGCTGGGCCAGATGCGCGGGCCGCAGATAATGGCTGATGTCGTGCATCGCCTCGGCGGTCAGCAGGCGCAGGACCTCGGGGTCGACCTGGAGGAAGGTCCGGCCGCCGGATTCGAAGGTGCTGACGCCCTCGGTGGTCAGCAGCCGGTACGGGGTGTCGTCGGCGCCGATCGGGAGCAGGTCTGAATAACGGAACTCGGGCGCGGTCACCGATCGCACTCCTTTGGAGGTGGGCTGCGGGTCGAACACGACGCAGCCGCCGGTGAAGGCCACTGCGCCGGGGGTCTGGCACAGCGAGCCTAGCGACCGGCGGCCGCACCACCTCGAGTTAGGCAAACCTAAATCGTAACCCGGCGGCCGCCTCGCTGGGCGACCGTCCGATCCGGCGCACGACCCGCGATGCGGCTCCGTTCCACGATTCGCGGTGACCGCCCTACACCGCTTCCGCGGCCGATTCCGGAATCCGGAGCTGCGCCGACGCGTCCACGCCCAACCGGCGCTCGAATCCCTCCGGGATCACGATATCGGACCGGTCCAGGTCGGTGACCGCGGTCTTGCGCAGCCCGAGCAGCGCGGAATCGATTCCGCCGCGCAGGATATCGAGCACGTTCTCCACTCCGGCCTGGCCGTTGGCCGCCAGACCCCACAGGTACGCGCGGCCGATCATCACCGCCCGCGCCCCGAGCGCCACGGCCTTCACCACATCACTGCCGCGGCGGATCCCGCCGTCCAGCAGGATCTCGATCTCGTGGCCCACCGCATCCGCCACCACCGGGAGAGCGCGGATGGAGGCCGGAGTGCCGTCGAGGTTGTTCCCGCCGTGGTTGGACACCGAGATGGCGGCCACCCCGGCGTCGACCGCGCGCCGCGCGTCGTCCACCCGCATCACGCCCTTGAGCATGACCGGCCCGTCCCACTGTTCACAGACCCAGGCGACATCGGCCCAGTCCGGCGGGGGCGTACCCATCCATTCCCCGTAGGCGCCGAAGAAACCCGGTGCGGGCGCCTCGCCCAGCGCCATATTGGGCGCGGTGAGGTCGGGCAGCGAGCCCGACTTCAGATAGCGGGTCAGCCAGCGCGGTTTGGTCAACACCTGCGGCGCGAAACTCGCCATCGTCTTCAGGTCGAGTTTCTCCGGGATCACCGGGCTGCCCCAGTCGCGGCCGTGCGAGAACGACCAGTCGAGGGTGAGGATCAGGCCTTTCGCGCCCGCGGCCTTCGCGCGCGCCATCCGCCCGGCGATATCGTCCTTGCTGCCGCACCAGTAGAGCTGGAAGAAGGTCGCCGGGTTGGCGGCGACGACCTCCTCGACCGATCTGCTGGCGAACGAGGAGAGCCCCATGGCGGTGCCCCGGGCCGCCGCGGCACGGGCCACCGCGACCTCACCGTCGGGGTGTACGGCCTGGACGCCGGTGGGCGAGATGATCACCGGCATGGAGATCTGCTGACCCAGCACGGTGGTGGACTGGTCGCGTTCGCCGATCGGTCCGGCGACATGGGGCGCGAACCCGAGTTCGCCGAAGGCGGCCTGGTTGTCGTCGATGGTCAGCCCGCGTTCGGAACCGGCAACCAACGCGCCGTACACCGATTTCGGCAGCCGTTTCTTCGCGCGCCGATGCGCTTCGGCGACGGTTTCGAACCACGGATTCATGGTCGGATCCTTTCCACTGGTTCCGGCCACCACTGCCGGATCTGGTCGTACAACTGGGAGATGAGCAGGTCGAGCAGCCGGGCGCCCTCGGCCGCGGTGGCGCCGGTCGGATCACCGAGGACGCCGTTGGCACTCACCGCCGCGACCCCGCCGGTCCGCAGCCGCGGCAGGATGTCGGCGAGCGGCCGGGTGTCGCCGGGTTCGGCGCGGTCGGCGCGGACGCAGTCCGGGTCGAGCGCCAGCTGGAGCGAGGTTTCGGTCCGCCCGGCGTGCGCGTCACCGTCGTGGCGCGGCAGGAAGAGCCGGATATCGCGCGATTCGCGCCGCAGCAGATCCACCGCCCGGCGCAATGCCTCGATATTGCCGCCGTGCCCGTTGACCAGCACGATCCGCTCGAAGGTCGCGGTCGCCGAACGGCACAGTTCCACGATGAGCAGTTCGAGGGCCGCCGATCCGATCGACAGCGTGCCGGGAAATCCGGCGTGCTCACCGCTGGCGCCGTAGGCGATCGCGGGGGAGACGAGCACCTCCGGACAGCGCACGGCCACACCCGCGCACAGCGCGACGGCGACATCGGTGTCGGTGGACAGCGGCAGGTGCGGCCCGTGCTGCTCGGTCGCCCCCACCGGCACCACCAATACCGGCGCGGCGGCGCGTAACGCGGCCACGTCGGGCGATGTGAGGTCCGCCACCTTCATGGGCCGAGATTAACGTCAGTCACTGACATAATCAATAGGCCCGCATACGGGAGTGGCCCGCAGAGTACGACCCCGACCGATTGCCCAGGAAGTGCGAGGTCGTCTCGCCCCGACCGGGGTTCCGACGCCGACGCAGCGCCGGGACCGACGCGGCCCCGGCAACCGCACGCGGCGTCGGCCCGGCTCGCAGGCCGCCGGAACGTCAGGGCCTCCCCCGGCGAGATCGCAGGCGGGGGGCGGGAAAACAAGGGGTACCGTCCCGAACACAGTGGCAGCAGCGCAGTATTACCGCGTGACACCACAGCACTCCCGCGGCCGCCCGCGCGGAACCACCAAACGCGAACTCGAACTGATCGCGATGCGGTTGTTCAGCGAACAGGGCTTCGACGAGACCACCGTGGAACAGATCGCCACCGCGGCCGGGATCAGCGGACGCACCTTCTTCCGGTACTTCCCGGGGAAGGCGGAGGTGCTCTGGTACTCGTTCGACGACGAGGTCACCGCGCTCCGCGCCGCGTTCGCGACCGTGCCCGACGCCGAACCCATGATGGCGGCGGTCCGGCGGGTGGTGGTCAATGCCAACCGGTACCGCGCCGAGGACGTCCCCGAACTGCGCATGAGGATGAAACTGGTCGCCGCCGTGCCGGCGCTGGCCGCCACGGCGGGCACCCATTACGACGCGTGGGAGCGGGCGGTGGGCGAGTTCGCCGCCGGCCGGCTCGGGGAACCCGCCGATTCACTTCTCCCGATGGCGGTCGGCCGCACCACACTGGCCGCCGCCCGGGCGGCCTTCGACGCGTGGCTCGCCCGGGCGGACGCGGACCTCACTGTGTACCTCGATCGGGCACTGGCGGCGCTGGAACAGGGTTTCGCCACCCCCGGAGCGACCCCGCTCACATCGGCGCGGTAGAACCGGACCGGCAGGTTTCACCGATATGGGCGCGGGGGTATGACTAGGCTCGGTATCGGCACGACCGCCGGAAAATCTATGATGTACCCGACCGCCGTCGAAAGGGGCACAAGTTACATGTCCGAGGTGTCCATGGGCCTTTCGGCGGACTCATTGGCTGCGGGACCCGTAGACAATCTGCTTCCGCAGCTCGTCGAACATCTGCGCCAGAACCGCACCGCGCTGCGCGAGGAGTGGGCCCGCCGGATCACCGAGGCGCGCCTGCTCACCGCGATGACGCCCGAGGAGGTCTTCTCCGAGGCGACGTCGGTCTACGACAACTACGTCGAGGTGCTCGAGACCGGTAGCGTCGAGGCGCTGCAGGCCTACGCCCGCGATCTCTCCGAGCGCATCATTCCGCGTGGGGTGGAAACCGACGAGGTCCTCGGCATGGTGCTGCTTCTGCGCGACGTGCTGGCCCGCTCGCTGTTCGAGAAGTACCAGTCCAATTTCGAATTACTGAACGCGGTACTCGACGCCTACGAACCGGCGGCCAACCGGATCGCCAACACGGTGGGCGTCTCCTTCGTGCAGGAGCGCGAGCGCGTCATCCGGCAGCAGCAGGAAGCGATTCGCGAGCTGTCCACCCCCGTGCTGCAGGTGCGCGAACAACTGCTGATCCTGCCGATAATCGGCGTACTCGACAGCCAGCGCGCCCGGCAGCTCACCGAACAACTGCTGCGCGCCATCCGCAACAATCGCGCCAAGGTCGTGGTCATCGATATCACCGGTGTGCCCGATATCGACTCCACGGTGGCCAACCACCTGGTCCAGACGGTCGACGCGTCGGGTCTGATGGGTGCCAGTGTCATCATGACCGGCCTGTCCTCGGAGATCGCGCTCACACTGGTCACCATCGGTCTGGACCTGTCGAAGATGAACGCGGTCGGCGATCTGCAGGGCGGTATCGAGGAAGCGGAGCGGTTACTGGGCTATGAAGTGTCCAGAGTGACCGAGCGCAGCGAACGCGATTCGCGCTGACCGGGCACCACTATGCCAGTACCGATCCTCAAACAGGGCACATATCTGATCGCGTCGGTGCAGTCGGCGCTGACCGATGCCGATACCGAACGCCTCCAGGACGACCTGATGAAGCAGGTCAGCAAATACCGCGCGCAGGGCATCATCGTCGACGTGACGGCCATCGATGTGATGGACTCCTTCGCCGCCAGATCACTGCGCACCATCGCGCATATGACCCAGTTGCGTGGCGCCGAAACCGTCATCGTGGGCCTGCAGCCCGAGGTCGCCTTCGCCATGGTGCAACTCGGCCTCACCTTCGAGGACATGCACACCGCGCTGGACCTCGAGGAGGGCTTGGCCTGGCTGAACCACAAGGCTTCGCGGCGCCAGCACCGAGATGGTCGTGACAGTGCCCGCTGAACAGGTGGTTATCGCGGTGAAGATGTCGAACGACATCGTGACCGCACGTCAGGCCGGGCGTGAGCTGGCCGAGGAACTCGGCTTCACGCTCACCGACCGGACCATGATCTCCACGGCGATCTCGGAGGTCGCGCGGAATATCACCAGTTACGCCGGCAGCGGCGAGATCCGGCTACAGGTCGACGAGCGCGACGGCCGCCGCGCCCTGGTGGTCCAGGCCAAGGATCAGGGTCCCGGGATCATCGATATCGCCCGGGCCATGGAGGACGGTTATTCGACCGGCCTCGGCCTGGGGCTCGGTCTCCCCGGTGCCAAACGGCTGATGGACGGTATGGCCATCGAATCCGCGCCCGGCCGAGGAACCTTGGTGGAGATGTGGAAGTGGGTACCCCACGGTGCATGAGGACGGGTACATCGGCCGGATCGAATGGGCGATGGCCGGCCGCGCCCTCCCCGGACAGGATGTGTCCGGGGATCGGTGTGTCGTCCTGGACACCGGTACCGGCACCGTATTGTTCGCGGTACTCGACGGTCTCGGCCACGGAGCGGCCGCGGCCGCCGCGGTGGACCGCGCCACCCGGGTGCTCGCCGAGAACCGCGCCGAGCCACTGGACGTGCTGATGGTGCTGTGCCATCGGGCCATGTCCGATACCCGTGGCGCCGCGGTCACCCTGGCTTTGTTCGGCGCGGAGGAAACGCAGTGGCTGGGTGTCGGAAATATCGACTCGATCGTGCTGACCAAGGGCCCCACCGGCCCCCAGGTCAGTGCCACCGCACTGCAGAGCGGGGGGATCGTCGGATACCGATTGCCGTCCACCCTGCAACCACAGACGGTACCGGTGCGGCCGGGCGATCTGTTGCTGATGTCCACCGACGGAGTGGAGGCGGAACCGGGTCAGGGCGTGGACCTCGCGAAATCCACCGCCGATATCGCCCAGGAGTTGCTGAGCCGGCACGCCAAGGACACCGACGACGCCCTGGTACTCGCGGCCCGGGTGCGGGGCGTGTCGAACGGGACCGCCCATCGGGAAGCGCCGTGATCCCGCGGGGCCGGCGATGAGTACCGTGCTCGCGGCATTCCTCGACGCCTACGCCGACGCGTTGCGCCGCCACCTCGCCGACCCGGAGGGCGACGGCCTGGCCGTGGGGCACGAGCTGGGCCGCCGGGCGCTGGTCGAGGGCATCAGCCTGCTCGATCTCACCGAGCACCATTTCCGGGTGGTGAAACAGGTACAGGCCGAAGCCGGCGAGACGGCCGGGCCGCGGGATGGCGGCCGTACGGAGAGTCCGCTCGCCGAGGACGCCCTCGAATTCCTGCTGCAGACCCTGATCACACTGGACGTCGCCACCCGCGGCTACCTGGACGGCACCCGCCGGTACGAGCAGCAGCGGTCCCGGGCCGACGATCTGGCCGGGCGCGACGAATTCCGCACCGCCCTGGTGGAATCGCTGCAGGACGGGTTCTTCGTCGCCGACGCCCACGGCTCCATCATCGAGGTGAACAAGGCGTTCGGTGAGCTCACCGGCTACGGCGCGGCCGGTGTGCCCTATCCCCTGCCGCATCCCTGGTCGATCCCGGAGGGTCCGCGCTACCCCGATCTGGGCACCGAGGCGTCCCGCTTCGTGGTCCCGATCCAGCATCGGGACGGCCGTCGCCGCTGGATCGGGGTGAGTACCAGTGCGCTGGTCAAGCCGGACGGCGAGGAGCACATCTTCGTCGGCACCGTCCGTGATGTCACCGCCGAGCACGACGCCCAGGCGCGCGACCAGGCCGCCAACCGGCTGGCCACCGCGCTGGCCTCGGCCACCACGGTCGCCGAAGTCCTCGAGGTGGGCCTGGACGAGTTGCGGCGCACGGTCGGCGCGGAGACCGCGGTGGTGGCGGTCTGGGCCGGGCTCACCGCGCCGGAGGTCTACATCTCCGGCAACCCCCCGGCCGCCGGGGCCGGCTCCCGGCTCGAGCCGGCGACCGAAGCGATTCTCAAACGCGCCCGGGTGCGGCCCGGCCGCACGCTCATCGCGGTCCCGGAGGGCGCGGGCAGCGCACAGGGCATCGTGGCGCCGCTCGGCGAGAAGAGCGATGCCGCGCTGTGGCTGCGCTTCGCGGTCCCGCGGGTCGTCGACGCCGCCGATTGGACGCTGTTCTCACTGCTCATCGGTCATCTCAGCCTGGCCGTCCAGCGGGCCCGCAACTTCGATCAGGCGCGCTCCACCTCGCTGACCCTGCAACGCGCCATGCTCGGCCCCATCGAACTCCCGCCGCGGTTCTCGGTGCACTACGAACCGGCCCTGCCGCCGCTCGAGATCGGCGGCGACTGGTACGACGTGGTCCCGCTACCCGACGGCACCATCGGTGTGGTGGTCGGCGACTGTGTGGGCCGTGGTCTGTCCGCGGCCGTGGTGATGGGTCAGTTGCGTACCGCGGCCCGCGCGCTGCTGCTGCGTGGCGCCGGTCCGGCCCAGCTGCTCACCGAACTCGACCCGGTGGCGGCCCGGATTCCCGGCGCCTTGTGCACCACCGTCTGCGCGGCCGTGCTGGATCCGGTGCGCGGACTGGTGCGGTACAGCAATGCCGGCCATATGCCACCCATCCTGGCCGATGTGGACAAGACCGGGCGGATGCTCGAGGGCGGCCGGTCGGTGCCGTTGGCCACCTTCGAGACCGCGCGCCGCCCGGAGGCCACCACACCGCTGCCACCCGGGTCTACCCTGGTGTTGTTCACCGACGGCCTGGTGGAACGCCGCGGTGAGGATATCGACGAGGGTTTCAGCAAGATCGCCACCATCCTGGCCGACACCGCCGAGAAGCTACCGCGCCAGGTCGCCGACTCGGTGCTGTCGGCACTGCGGCCCGAGGGCGGCTACGACGACGATATCGCCATGGTGGTCTACCGGCAGCCGCCCGCCCCGCTCCGGCTGGATGTACCGGCCCGACCGGACCGGCTGGTCATGCTGCGTCGTACGCTGACAGCATGGCTGTCGTCCGCGGCGGTACCGCACAACCTGACCTCGGATCTGGTGGCCGCCACCAACGAGGCGTGCAGCAACAGTATCGAGCACGCCTATCGCAACGGCGGCGGTGACTCCGAACGGGTCGTGCTCACCGCCGAATGCGTAGGCGACCGGGTGGTCATCGAGACCACCGACACCGGGACCTGGCGTCCGCGTCCGGCCGATCCGGGGCCGCGCGGTCGCGGAATCGATATGATGCGGGCGCTCACCGAAGAACTCGAAATAGATCACCACCTGGGCCCCGGAACCCGGGTACGGATGTCGGTCACGCTCCCGGCGATCACGTTCCCGGTGGCCAGCGCCCTGCGCGGGACGGGGAAGCGGTCCGGCGGGGATACGATGCAGCGAGATCGAGAGACTCATGGCAGATTGTGAAGATGTGACCAATACTCCTCCAGACGCGAATCCGCTCACGGATACGATGACGACCTCGGTCGCCGACCACGCCGGTGTCACCGTGCTCACGGTGACCGGGGAGGTCGACCTCGCCACGGCTCCTGCCCTGGAGACGGCGATCGACGCCGCCCTCGACGCCGAACCGGCCGGCCTGGTCGTCGACCTGGCCGCTGTGAGTTTCCTGGCGTCGGCCGGGATGGCCGCGCTGGTCGCCGCCCATCAGCGGGCCGGCGACAAGACCACGATCGCCCTGGTGGCCGATGGACCGGCCACCAGCCGGCAGCTCAAGATGACGGCCCTGGACCAGGTCTTCGCCCTGCATACGACGCTGGACGCGGCCCTGGCGGGCTTCCGGGCGGGCTGAACCGCGCACAGCGCACCGGGCCGGCGGAATCGATCCGCCGGCCCGAGCCGTTTCCGGAGCCGGATCAGTCGCAGATCGCGCGGAACTGTTCGATCAGCTTGACCCGGTCGGCCGGGGTCGCGGCGAGCGGCGCCACATTGAGCACGGTGACCCCGGCTTCGGCGAACGCCGCGACCCGTTCCTTCACGTAGCCGGCGGGTCCGATCAACGAGATATCGCGGACCAGCGCGTCCGGAACCACCTGGGTCGCTTCGTCCTTCTTGCCCGCCAGGTACAGCTCCTGGATCCGGTCGGCCTCCGCGCCGTAGCCGTACCGGGTGGCGAGGGTGTGGTAGAAGTTCTTGCCCTTGGCGCCCATTCCACCGATGTAGAGCGCCAGCATGGGTTTGACGAACCCGAGCAACGGCTCCACATCCTCACCGATGGCCAGCGCCGGTCCGGCGTAGATGTCGAGGGGGCCGAGTTCGGGGTCGCGCCGGGCCTTTCCGGCCCGCAGCGCGTCACCGAAGACCGCCTCGGCGCGTTCGGGCAGGAAGAAGATCGGCTGCCAGCCCTCGGCGACCTCGGCGGCCAAGGCCACGTTCTTGGGGCCCAGCGCGGCGAGCAGCACCGGGATGCGTTCGCGTACCGGATGATTGATCAGCTTCAGCGGTTTGCCCAGTCCGGTGCCGGTCCCCGCGGGGAGCGGGATCTGGTAGTACTTGCCCTGGTACTCCAGCCGTTCCCGGCGCCAGACCTTGCGGCAGATCTCCACGAGTTCGCGGGTCCGTCCGATCGGCGCCTCGTAGGGCACCCCGTGGAATCCCTCGATGACCTGGGGGCCGGAGGCACCCAGGCCGAGTACGAACCGGCCGTCGGAGACGAAATCCAGCCCCGCCGCGGTCATCGCGGTCAGTGTGGGCGTGCGGGTGTAGAGCTGCAGGATCCCCGATGCCAGCTGCAACCGGGAGGTCTTGGCGGCGAGATAGCCCAGAGCGCTCACCGCGTCGAAGGAGTACGCCTCGGGCACGAACACGATGTCCAGTCCGGCACGCTCCAGATCGGCCACTTCGGCCGCCGCCTCGGTGAAGCCACCCGAGTAGTTGATGCTCAATCCGATCCGCATGCCCTCAACATAAACCCGGCTACGGGGTGGCCACGCACCGGCCACGCCGGGTGACGCGGTAGGTTGAACCCGATAGCAGAGAGCACCACGTAGCTAACTTGTGGCAATTATGATCGAGAAAGGTCGAATCGTGTCGGAGCCCACCCAATCGCCACAGCACACCGCCAGCGGTTTCGGGGGTGCACCGATCGGTGACTACCTGGGCGAACTCGCGGCGAAGGTGCCGGCCCCGGGGGGCGGCGCGGTGGCCGCGCTGCACGCCGCACAGGCGGCCGCGCTGGTCGCCATGGTCGCGCGCTACACCACCCGGGCCAAGGACACCGACCATCGGCCGGCGATCGACCGCATCGTCGCCGCCGCCGATACCGCCCGCGAGCGCGCACTGGCCCTGGCCGACGCCGACGCCGAGGCATTCACCGCCGTAGGCGCCGCCTACAAGCTGCCCAAGAGCAGCGACAGCGAGGCCGCCGAGCGGTCGGCGGCGATCCACGAAGCGCTGCTGGAGGCCGCCCGGGTCCCCGCCGCGGTGATCGACGCCGCCGACGAGATCCTCACTCTGGCAGAGGAATTGCTGCCGATCGGAAACCCGAACGTGGTCACCGATATCGGCGCGGCCGCCGCGGCGGCGCGGGCCGCGGCGGTGACCTCACAGCTGAATATCGAGATCAATGTCGTCTCCCTTCCGGAGGAGCACGCCGCCGCTTTCGCCGAGGTGCTGGTGCGGATCGAGGAAATCACCGATCGCGCCGAAACACTGCACCGAGAGGTACTTCGTGCGGTTCGCGGCGGGTGATTCGGGTACACAAACAGCACGTGCGAAATTAACCAGGTTTATGCCGAACTGGGATTATTCGAGATCAAGTGCAGAACGGAGCACGCGTAGAATGGGCTTCGTTCCTGATATTCACACTGCTCCACCGCTCGACCCAGGCTCGAGCAGCTAGACCGGCCGGCGGGGCACCGGCGGCCGGGGAACTGTTTGCCCCAGCTCGACGAGTGCAGGAGGTAACGGTGAGGATCGGGTACACATCGGCTCCGGTCGCGGCGGAACTTTCCGACCCTGGTATCGATGTCATCACCGAACACGGAGTCGTATCCAATATCGCCGACTGTTCGGCGGATCCAGGAGTGTTGACGCTCGGCCAGGCCCGGCGCGCGCACGATATCCATCGACTCTGTTCTCCCGAATGTCAGGTCCGCAGACGGGCCCGTCTCACCTTGGCCGTCGCTTCGGCCGCCCCGGATCGTCCCATATTCGGCATTTCGCCCGGGCGGTCCGCGCACTACGGCGATTGATTCCCGCGTGGCGGGGGGAAACAGCTGCCCGCCACGCCTCTTTCCGGCGCCGGGTATTCCGGCGCGCTTTCGATAGCGCTACGAACTCACACCGAATGGTTCTCTAGCAGCTCCACCCATTGGCCGGGTGGCGATTGGCGTATGCCGCGCGGTCACCAGTAGAGGAGGAAGAGTTGAGCACCATATTCACGAATGCGGCATCCGAATCGGATACTCCGGCGCGAAAACCGCGGCACGCCGGGTTCGGTGGTAACGGCCGGAACCACCCGCTGAACATCGTGTTGGTGGCCCCGCCCTATTTCGATGTCCCCCCGGCCGGATACGGCGGCGTCGAGGCCGTGGTCGCCGAACTCGCCGACACCTTGATCGCGCGCGGTCACCGGGTGACGCTACTGGGCGCCGGAAAGCCTGGTACCGAAGCCGAATTCGTCCCGGTCTGGGAGAGTACGCAGGCCGAGCGGCTGGGCGATCCCTTCCCGGAAGTGGTCAACGCGCTCAAGGTGCGGCGCGTGGTCGAGAAACTGGCCCGCTCCCGGCATATCGATATCATCCACGACCATACTTTCGCCGGCCCGCTGAACGCCCCCGCCTACGAGGCGCTGGGCATTCCGACCGCGGTCACCGTGCACGGACCGGTCGACAACGATATGTGGGAGTACTACGGCGCCCTGGACGAGCACACCCGCCTCGTCGCGATCAGTGACCGGCAGCGTGAACTGGCGCCGAGTTTCAACTGGATCGGCCGGGTGCACAATGCGCTGCGGCCCAGCGAATGGCCCTTCCGGACCGAGAAGCAGGATTATGCGTTGTTCCTCGGCCGCTACGCCTCCTACAAGGGTCCCCATCTCGCGTTGCGCGCCGCACACGAGGCCGGGATCAAGCTGATCCTCGCCGGTAAGTGCAACGAGCCGCCGGAGAAGGCGTTCTTCGCTCAGGAGATCGAACCCCTGCTCACCGATACCGACCACGTCTTCGGGGAAGCCGACGCGGTCGCCAAACGGGAGCTGCTCGCGGGCGCGCGCTGCCTGCTGTTCCCGATCCGCTGGGAGGAACCGTTCGGCATCGTGATGATCGAGGCCATGGCCTGCGGCACCCCCGTGGTGGCGTTGCGGGGCGGCGCGGTCGAGGAAGTGATCGAGCACGGGGTCACCGGCTTCATCTGCGATCACCCAGACGAACTCCCCGCCGCGATCGCGCGGGCCGGTGAACTGGACCCGCACGCGTGCCGACGGCGTGTCGAGGATTATTTCGGCGTGGATCAGCTCGGTGCCGGGTACGAGACGGCCTACTACCGCATACTCGATGCGTGGGACGAAGCCCACAGCAGCGCCCAGGCATTGACCGCCGTCGGTACGCGTCGCACTGCAGTACCCGAGATTCGCGCCGACGCCGGCACGACACCGGTATGGAGTAGGGCATGAATGCACCGCCGAGAATTCTCAACTCCGGCCAACCCGCCGCCATCAATGGCGGCGGGGGGACCGTGACCCTGGTCGAGGCGAGCACTTTCTGTTTGTCCGACCCTCTCGGCGATATTCATTCCGGCACCTCGCAGGGCCTGTTCTACCGGGACTCCCGGGTGATCTCACGGTGGGAGCTGCGCCTGGACGGGCAACCGGCGGAACATCTGACGGTGCTCACGCCGGAAGCCTTCAAGGGCCGCTTCATCCTGCGCAAACCCCCGCGCGCCGGAGTCGCCGACAGCACCGTGCTGGTGGTGCGCCGGCGACTCATCGGCAACGGGCTCAAGGAAACGATCACCGTGCGCAACCTCGGGCACGAGGACACGGCGATGACCATCACCCTGTTCGTCGATTCCGATTTCGCGGACCTTTTCGCGGTCAAGGAGGGCCGTAACCACGGCGGCGGCGCCGAGCACAATGCCGTCGACGGCGATCTGCACCTGACCGACCATGCCGAACCCGGACGCGGCCTGACCATCAGCGCCACCGCCGGGGCGGTCATGCTGCCCGGCACCATCACCTGGCAGGTGGTGGTGCCGGCCCGCGGGCGCTGGGATACCGAGATCCTGGCCCATCCGGTCATGTCGCACCGCCGGGTGCCGATGGCATTCGGCGACGACGAGGACAGCCCGATCAGCCGGTTGAAGGCGTGGCGGGCCACCGCCACCGACCTCACCGCCACCGATCCGGCCCTGTCGGAGGTGCTGCAGCGCACCGAGAGCGATCTCGGCGCGCTGCGTATCGACGGCAGCACCGACGGCGCTCCGGCGTATGTGGCCGCGGGCGCCCCGTGGTTCATGGCCCTGTTCGGCCGGGACAGTCTGCTCACGTCGTGGATGGCGCTGCCGCTGGATTCCGCGCTCGCCGTCGGTACCCTGCGCCGGCTGGCGGATCTGCAGGGCACGAAGGTCAATCCGATCACCGAGGAAGAGCCCGGTCGCATCATGCACGAGATGCGGCACGGCCCGGCCAGCGGCCAGGTCCTCGGCGGGACCGTCTACTACGGTTCGGTCGACGCGACGCCGCTGTTCGTCATGCTGCTCGCCGAATGCTGGCGCTGGGGCGCGGGCGACCAGGTGGTCCGCGAACTGCTCCCGGCCGCCGACGCGGCCCTGGCCTGGATCGACGAATACGGCGACGCCGACGGCGACGGGTTCGTCGAATACCGCCGGAAAACCGATCGCGGCCTGAGCAACCAGGGCTGGAAGGACAGCTTCGACGCGATCAACGACGCGTCCGGCCATCTGGCCGAACCGTCCATCGCACTGTGCGAGGTCCAGGGTTATGTGTACGCGGCCCGGCTGGCCCGTGCCCAGCTCGCCGATCATTTCGGCGACACCGGCACCGCCGCCCGGTTACGCGAGCAGGCCGAGAACCTCAAGGACCGGTTCGACGGGGCGTTCTGGGTCGACAAGAACGGCTGGTACGCCGTGGCCCTGGACGGGCAGAAGAACCAGGTCGACTCGCTGACCAGCAACGCCGCCCAATGCCTGTGGACCGGCATCGTCTCCGACGAACGCGCCGCCGAACTCATCGAACGGCTGGCCGATATGTCCATGGACAGCGGTTTCGGCCTGCGCACCCTGGCCGCCGGAATGGGCGCCTACAACCCGATGAGCTACCACAACGGCTCGGTGTGGCCGCACGACACCGCGATCGCGGTCGCCGGGTTGCTGCGGTACCGGCATATCGCCGGCGCATCCGACCTGGCCGAGCGCCTCACCACCGGCCTGCTCGACGCGGCCATCGACTTCGGCGGGAGGCTACCGGAACTGTTCTGTGGTTTCGCCCGGACCGAGTTCCGCTCGCCGGTGCCCTACCCCACCTCCTGCTCCCCGCAGGCGTGGGCGAGCGCGGCGCCGCTGCTGCTGGTGCGGTCCTTCCTCGGACTGTCGCCGTGTGTACCGCATCGTGTCCTGCGGGTGACCCCGCAGTTGCCGCGGGAGTGGGGCAAGGTGGGCCTGACGGACCTGAGACTGGGTTCCGCCACGGTCAGCATCCACGCCGAGGGCTCGACGATGCATGTCCACGGGCTGCCCGACGACTGGGAACTCGTCACCGAATAGCAATCACGCGGTGTGTCTACATCCCGAACGGGTGCCGGGACGATATCTTGGGTGGTTGAGTTGATCATGGCCCCTTAGGATGGACGTCTGTCCACCAGTCGTCCGTAAGGGGTGGAACCATGAATTTCGTTGCCCGGCACCTGTTCCTAGCGATCGCGATCGCACTCTCGCTGGCCGTCGCCCCCGCCGGGGCGCACGCCATGACGATCGATCCGCCCGGCCCCGCACCCGTGGCCTCGGTAACTCCCTCCGACGGCGCTCTCGTCGGAATCGCCCATCCGGTTACCGTCAGGTTCTCCGACGCGGTGACCGACCGGGTCCGCGCCGAGCACTCGCTGTCGGTCACCGCCGGCGATCGGCTACCCGGCGCCTACAGCTGGCGCGGTGACCGGGAACTGACCTGGACACCCGAGGGGTATCTGCCCGCGAACAGCACGCTCACCGTGAATTTCGGTGACCGCCGTACCCAGTTCCAGACCAATGCCGGGGTGATCGCCGACGCGAACATGTCCACCCACACGTTCACCGTCAGCATGGGCGGTCTGGTGGCGCGGACCATGCCCGCGTCCATGGGCAAACCCGGTTACGAGACGCCCACCGGCACTTATCCGGTGCTGGAGAAGTTCCGCAACATCATCTTCGATTCGCGGACCATCGGTATCCCCCTGGATTCTCCGGAGGGTTACCTGATCGACGGAGAATGGGCCGAGCGGCTCACCTGGGGTGGTGTCTTCGTCCATTCTGCGCCCTGGTCGGTCGATCAGCAGGGCAATTCCAATGTGAGTCACGGCTGTATCAATCTGGCTCCCGGCGACGCCTCGTGGTACTACGAGAACGTCGGTATCGGCGATCCGGTGAACATCCACTGGTGATCGGGCACCGGACGCGCCCACCGCGCCCGGTGCCCGGCCGCGCGCTGCGGTCCGGTTGCCGATCCACTAGAACAATGAAGAGCGATCGCGCGTCGTGAACCGATGAAGGGGGCCGCGCCATGGATCGACCGCCCTCGGGTCCCGCCGACGGGGAACAGTACCCCCGGGACCCCACCGGGCCACCCCGGGAGCGGTACCCGCGCACGCCACCGGAACCCGGAAACGCGAATCCGGACCCGTATCACCCGGGCCACCCGGACCCACCCGGGCAGCGGAGCCCGTACCCGGCGCCCGCGTCCGGAGACGCCGACCCGGATCCATATGCCCCGCATCCGGACCTGTATCTCCCACACTACGGCGATTCGGCGGTAGCGGCCGATTCGATGCCCACCGAACCCATCCCGGTGCTCCGGCTGCCGGGATGGGACAGCGGTAATGCCCGCTACGAGGGCTCCTGGTCGGACTGGGTCGCGCGGGCAAGCGCCGACCCGGCCCGACCCGAAGCCGCGGCCGTGGATTCCGGTGCGGTCCCACCTCTCGCCGTCGATACCCCACCACCGCCCGGGCCCGCCCCGGCGACCGGGGCCCCGATCGCGGCCGAGGCCGAGCCTGTAGCACCCCCTGCGGACACCTCCCCCGCGGGCGCCCGGGAACGGCTGCGCCGGCGGTTGACCCCGCCCGACCACACCACTCCGGCGCCCGTCCGCGCCACGGCCCCCGCATCCGGCCGGAGCCGCGTACTTCCGGTGCTGCTGGGAGTCGCGGGGGTCACGGCCCTCGGCGCGGCCGCGTACGTGCAGTTCGCGATCGTCGGCGGGGACGAACCGCGCGCCCCCGCCGCGGCGGTGCCCAGCGCCACAGTGCCCGCCGCCCCGGGCGCCGACCCGCACTGCGTGGCCGAACGGGTCGGTAACACCGTGCAGGGCAACGAACCGGGCGGCACCGATTCCGGCCCCTCGGCCATTTTCGGGTTCCAGCACGCCTACTACGTCGCCCGGTCCGGGGAACAGGCCCGCGCGCTGGTTGCGGGGGACGCCGCCGTCCCACCGGCCACCGATATCCAACGCGGTATCGACACCATCCCGGAGGGGACCACCTACTGCGTCCGAATCGCTCCCGGCGCGTTCGTCGGCCAGTACACCGTCACCGTCACCGAGTACCGGCCCGGGGCGGCGCCGCTGGGATACAACCCACAACTGGTCACGACGATGCGAATCGGTGACCGGACCTTGATCACCGGTATCGGCCCCATGCCCTGAGTGCCACGATTCGGCCCGGATCGGCGAACGAGGCTGGCCCGGCGCGCCCGCGAGGCGCAGACTCGGAGGATGGACGCCATCGGTACGGCCCGGGTGCCCGATCATCCGACAGTGCAGGCGGCGCTGTCCCTCGCTCGGCGCGCGCCGTCGGTGCACAATACGCAACCGTGGCGCTGGGTGTTCGACGGTCACCGGTTGCATCTGCACCGTGACACCAGCCGGCAACTGTTCTCGGCCGACCCGCAGGGCAGGCAGCTCACCATCAGCTGCGGGGCCATCCTCGACCACACCCGGACCGCCTTCGCGGCGGCAGGCTGGGAGACCGGGGTGATCCGGCTACCCGATACTGCGCCCGACCACCTCGCCACCGTGGATTTCGCGCCGGCCACCGCGGTCTCCGATACCGTCCGGGCCCGCGCCGCGGCCATCGAGCAGCGTTACACCGACCGGCTGCCGATGCTGCCGCCCCGGGCGTGGGACCGGGTCGAGCCGGGCCTGCGCGCGGCGGCCGAGGCCCGCGGGGCCCAGCTCGAGGTACTGGGCGATTCCGCCAGGCTCCGCCTGGCCGCCGCCTCGGCTCGGTCGGCGGCGCTGCGCGAATACGATCCGCAGTATCTGAACGAACTGCACTGGTGGGCGGGTAACGACTCCCCCGCCGACGGTGTGCCGATCTCCGCCCTGGTCTCGGCGGCGGAAGCGGCTCAGGTCGGGGTGGGCCGGGCCTTCCCCACCGCGCCGCCCTCGCTGCGGCGCGGCGAGCTGACCGATGCTTCGCGGCTGCTGGTACTCGATTCGGCGAACAACAGCCCCCTGGACTGGCTGCGCGCGGGGGAAGCCCTGTCCGCGGTACTGCTGGACTGCACGGTCGCCGGGCTGGCGACCTGCCCACTGACCCATATCACCGAGGTCCCGGTGAGCCGCCGCGCCATCGCGACTCTGCTGCCCGGGCCCGCGGTCCCACAGATCGTGGTCCGGGTGGGCATCGCGCCCACCTCGGCGGTGCAACCGCCGACACCGCGGCGCACCGTCGGCGATTTTCTGGAACTGCATCGCGCCATGTGACCGGTGCGCTCCCGCCCCCCGAGCCGGCGCGACCGCACCGGCCTTCGCCGTGAGCCCGCGCGTCCTCGGCGGTGGGGTTCTACACCCGAACCTCGTGACCGAACCACCGAGCTAGTGCATACCGGCCACGCGGATCGGCGGGCTCTTCGGAAAGGTGACCGGAAGCGCGGACAGTGCCCGGTGGAACGGGCCCGGCCGCCACTGCAACTCGGCAGCGGGCACCGCCAGCTCCAGTTCGGGAAGCGCATCGAGCAATTGGTCGATCGCCTCCTGCACGATCAGCACCGCCACCGGCCGTGCCGGACAGGCATGCGGGCCCATCCCGAAGGCCAGATGGGAACGGTTGTCGAGCACACTCCCCGTGCGGATCGCCGGATCGTTGTTACAGGCCGCCATACTGATCACCACCGGCTGATGCGCGGGCAGCCATACATTGTCGATCAGGATCGGCTGCCGCGGATAGCTGAAGCAGTAGTTGGCGATCGGTGGGTCGTTGAACAGCACCTCGTCCAGCGCGTCCCGGGTCGACAGGCTTCCGTCCAGTACATTCGCCGCGAACCGCTCATCGGTCAGCATGAGCAACAGGGTGTTCGCGATGAGATTCTGTGGCGGCTCGATCGCCGCCCCGTACAGCGTCACCAACTGGTGCATCATCTCTTCGTCGTCCAGTCGCACCGGATGTTCGACCAGCCGGCTGGTGACATCGTCGCCGGGTTCGGCCCGTTTGAGCCGGGTCAGCTCCAGCAGCGCCTCGGCCAGCATCCGGTTGCCGCGTTCGGCATCGACGGTGTCGAACAGCGCCGCCATCCCGGTGGCCGCGCGCCGGCTGATATCGGGCGGGCAACCCAGCGTGGCGTTGAGGGTGGCGAAGGCCAGCGGCAGGGCGTACTGGCTGACCACATCGCAGTGGCCGACCTCGCAGAACGAGTTGATCAATGGGATCGCGACCTGTTCCACGGTGGCGTGGAGGCGATGCAGATCGATCTTGCCGAGCGCCGCCGCGGCCGCCGAGCGGTACCGCGTGTGCTCACTGCCGGCACTGCGGATCGGATTCGGGCGCCACTCCATCATCGGGCGCACCGGACAGTCGGCGGGGACGCTCTGTTCCCATACCCGCGGATCGGCGGGGAAATGGTCCGGATCGTGCAGGATCTGCAGAGCGGCGTGGTAGCCGATCACCAGGGTGGCCGGCACGCCCGGCGCCAGCTCCACCGGAGCCAGCGAGCCGAAGCGTTGCCGCATGTCCCGGTACACCCGGTGCGGATCGGCGGCGTACTCATCCGAGTAGAGCGGAATGCGCGGGCCGGCGAAGTCCCGTGGTCCCGTAAGAGGTAGGGGTGTGCTCTCGATATTCAAACGTCTGTGGTTCCTGCGCGATGGGTCTCGCGACCGGAGATCCGGCCGCCGGGCTGAGCTCGCGACTCTACCCCTGACCCGGCGCGGCCGACCGGAATTCGCAGCGCCACGCATCCCCCGCACAGACGCGGTCGGCCCGGTGCTACGGCGCGCGGGGTCGCGGCCGCCCGCTGTTCAGCGGCCGTTCATCCGGATCGGCGGAGACTCCGGAAAGGTCACCGGCAGCGAGACCAGCGCCCGATGAAAAGGGCCGGGCCGCCAGCGCAGTTCCGCCTGCGGTACGGCCAGTTCCATCTCCGGCACCGCGTCCAGCAACTGGTCGATGGCATCCTGGACGATCAGTAACGCCACCGAACGAGCCGGGCAGCTGTGCTGGCCCGCGCTGAAGGCCAGATGCGAGCGGTTGACGGTCCGCCCATCGGCTTTGACAGCGGGATCGTTGTTGCAGGCGGTCATACTGATCATCACCGGCTGGTGGGCCGGCAACCAGATCCCGTCGATCAGCATCGGTTGCCGCGGATAACTGATGCAGTAGTTGGACAGCGGCGGATCGTTGAACAACACTTCGTCGAGGGCGTCGCGGGTGGACAGACTGCCGTCCAGCACATTGGCCGCGAAACGCTCATCGGTCAGCATGAGCAGTAGCGTGTTCGCGATCAGATTCTGCGGCGGTTCGGTGCCCGCGCCGTACAGCAGCGCCAACTGCTGCCGGGTCTCCTCGTCGCTCAACTGCACCGGATGCCGGACCAGCCGGGTGGTGATGTCGTCACCGGGCTGCACTCGTTTGAGCCGGGCCAGTTCCAGCAGCGCGTCGGCCTGGGTGGCATTACCCTCGGCCGCGTCCACCGTGTCGAACATGGCCGCCAGGCCACGGGCCGCGCGGTGCCCCAGTTCGGGCGGGCAGCCGAGCATGGCATTGAGTGTGGCGAAGATCAGCGGAGAGGCGTATTGCCCGACCACATCGCAGTAGCCGTCGGTACAGAAGGAATTGATCAGCATGACCGCGATCTGCTCGATGGTGGAACGCAACTCGTGCATATCGATCTCGCCGATGGCCGAGACCGCGGCCGAACGATAGCGGACCCGCTCCTGGCCGACGGTGCGCAGCGGATTGGGCCGGTATTCCATCATGGGCAGCACCGGGCAATCCTCGGGTACGCCACGCTGCCATGCCCGGGGGTCGGCGGGAAAGTGCTCGGGATCGTTGAGGATTCGCAGGGCGGTGTGGTACCCGATCACCAGGGTGGCCGGGACGCCCGGCGCCAGCTCCACCGGCGCCAGCGAGCCGAACCGCTCCCGCATCTCCCGGTATACCTTGTGCGGGTCGGCCGCGAACTCCTCCGAATACAGCGAAACGTAGGGCCCGATGGGATCCACCGGGGAGCCGTGGATCACCAGGCGTGAATCGGAAACGCGGTACTGATCATGTTGTGCTGTGGTCAAGACATCACACTCCGAGGTTCGTATGAATCGGCGAATAGTGCGTTTTCGCAGACCTATCCGCCGACCCATACATCTCGCTCAGCGACGTCCGCGACGAGCCATCAGCATGAAGTTGTAGTAACCAGAACCTTTTACGCTACCGGCTTCAGCCCAGGTACACAGGCAATTCCTGGTGACCGTTGGAAACGAAGCTCACCACCGGCTTCAGTTCGCTCACCTCGACGGCCAGCCGGATGTCCGGGAACCGCCGGAAGAGTGCGGGCAGCGCCAGCTCGCCCTCCATCCGGGCCAGCGGCGCACCGATACAGTGGTGCGCCCCGTGGCCGAAGGACACATGGTCCTTGACCGCCCGGGTGACGTCGAAGACGTCGGCGGTGGCGCCGTGGATCTTCGGGTCGCGGCCGGCCGCGGCATAGGAGGCCAGAATGGCTTCCCCCTTGCCGATCCGCAAGCCCTCGATCTCGATGTCCTCCACGGCGTACCGCAGCGGCAGATGCGCCACCGGGGCCTGGTAGCGCAGGGTCTCCTCCACCACCTCCGACCAGCTCACTTCACCCGCCAGGGCGGCCGCCCGCTGCTCGGGATGGGTGAGCAGCGCGACGATGGCCTGGTCGAGCAGGTTGACCGTCGTCTCGTGGCCGGCATTGATGACCAGCATGAGGGTTTCGACGATCTGCTTCTCGGTGAGCTGCGAACCGTCCTCGTCGCGACTGCTGATCATCACACTGGTGATGTCGTCACCGGGGTTGTCGCGCCGATAGGCGACCAGTTCGGTCACCAGGCCGTACATCTCGACGAAATTGGCCTGCGCCCCCGCCTGATCGATCGTGGTGTCGAAGTACCGGTCCACGCACACCCGCAGGCCCGCGCCGAGGGTTTCCGGCACACCGAGTAGTTCGGTGATCACCTGGATCGGCACCGGATAGGCGTAGCCCTCGCGCAGGTCGACGACCTGGCCCGCCGGTACGGCGGCCAGCCGGTCGAGCAGATCGGCGACGAGCGTTTCCACCCGTGGGCGCAGCGCCGCGGTCCGCCGGTGGGTGAATGCCGGGGACACCAGCCGGCGCAAC
Source organism: Nocardia sp. NPDC004568 (assembly GCF_040609955.1). Classification (NCBI taxonomy): domain Bacteria; kingdom Bacillati; phylum Actinomycetota; class Actinomycetes; order Mycobacteriales; family Nocardiaceae; genus Nocardia; species Nocardia sp. NPDC004568. The sequence goes on along the minus strand of NZ_JBEXLL010000006.1, from coordinate 43,673 downwards.
CGGCGATGGTCGGCGCCGTAGGTGGTGAACATGTTCTCCACCGCGATCCACGGCAGCAGCGGCCAATCCTCGGTGATCTCGCCGTTCACGAACGCCGTCCAGTGCTGGCGCGGATCCTTGGACACCCGCGGATCGGCCAGCAGGCTCTTCAGGACCGTCGCGTCGGTGACCGACCAGGCGGGCACGCCACCCGGCAACTCGATCAGCGCCGCGGGACCCTGGGCACGCAACCTCGCCGCTTCCCCTTGGGTATCGGCACCGGCCATATCCAGGACGATGGGTTGGCGTTCCAACGACTGACTCCTTAGACGAGACGCAAGGGAGGAGAAGGCGGGAAAACGACGGGCAGGGCGGCCAGGGCCCGGTGGAAAGGCCCCGGGCGCCAGACGAGTTCCTCGGGTGCCACCGCGAGTTCCAGTTCGGGTAGCGCGTCGAGCAGCAGGTCGATCGCGCCCTGGACCACCACGAAGGCGGGCGACTGCGCGGGGCACGCGTGCGGTCCGATACTCCAGGCCAGATGCGAGCGATTGCCCGTGTGGTCGGCGCCTCGGATGGCCGGATCGTTGTTGCACGCCGAAAGGCTGATCACCACCGGTTGATGGGCGGGCAGCCAGGTGTTCTCCACGAGAATCGGCTGCCGCGGATAGGTGGTGCAGAAGTTGGCCATCGGCGGGTCGTTGAACAGCACCTCGTCCAACGCGTCGCGCGTGGACAGCGCACCGCCGAGCATGCTCCCGCCGAACCGCTCGTCGGTCATCATCAGCAGCAGGGTGTTGTTGATCAGGTTCTGCTGCGGCTCCACCCCGGCGCCGTAGAAGCTGATCAGATTGGAGAGCAGCTCCTCGTCGTCGAGTTTCGCCGGATGGTGCACCAGCCGCGAGGTCACATCGTCGCCCGGATCCGAACGCTTCATGAAGACGAGCTCCATCAGCGCCTCGCTGAGATGGGCCATCCCCCATTCGGCATTGACCGTGTCGAACAGTGCGGCCATCCCGTTGGCGACGCGCTCGCCCAGTTCCAGTGAGCAACCGACCATCTGGTTGATCACCTCGAACACCAGCGGAAACGCGTACTGCGTGACAAGGTCGGCCTTGCCCGTCTCACAGAAGGAGTTGATCAGCGGAACCGCGATCCGCTCCACGGTCTGGTGCAGTTCGTGCAGGTCGATCCCGTCGATCGCGTGGACGTACACCTGGCGGTAACGCTGGTGCAGCTCACCGCTGTTACGCAGCGCGTTCGGGTACCACTCCATCATCGGCTTGACCGGTGAATCGGCCGGGATACTCGTCTGCCAGGTCCGCGGATCCGCCGGGAAGCGGTCCGGATCGTTGAGGATCCGCACGGCCGCGTCGTAACCGATCACCAGGGTGGCGGGGACGTCCGGGGCCAGGTCGATGGGAACCAGCGATCCGTACCGGCTCCGCATCGCGGCATAGGAGCGATGCGGATCACCGGCGAATTCCTCGGAGAAGAGGCTGAAGCGGTCACCGACGCCTCCGGTGGGGTCTCCGTGGACGACCGGGCAGCCGGCGAACGGAGGTTGTTGTTGCGGAACCGGAGAGAACTGCGTGGTCAAAGACGAGACTCCAATCGGTGGAACAGAAACTCGACGAGCGTGATCAGCGACTGCAGGCAGGTACGCCGATCACGGGCGTCGAGGGCGATGAGCGGAGTGTCGTCGGTCAGGTCGAGCGCCTCGCGCACTTCCGACAGCGGGAATCGGTTCGAACCCTCGAACTCGTTCACGCCGACCGCGTACGGCACACCGCGCTCCTCGAGAACGGCCAGTACCTCGTCGGCCTTCTCGATACGCCGGGTGTCCACCAGGACCAGGGCGCCGAGTGCACCCTTGGCCAGTTCCTCCCACAGCGGGATGAACCGCTGCTGGCCCGGCGTACCGAAGAGGTACAGGGCCAATTCGGGGTTGAGCGTGATACGACCGAAGTCCATCGCGACCGTGGTCTGCGTTTTCGATCCCAGCCCGCCCAGATCGTCGATGCCGACGCTGGCCTCGGTGATGGTCTCCTCGGTACGCAGCGGTTTGATCTCGGAGATACTGCTCACGAAGGTAGTCTTGCCGACACCGAAATTACCGGCCACCAGCAATTTCACCGAGCGGGTCACCGTCTCCGGCACATAGTCGACCGCGCGGCCGTATTCCGCGGACCGATCAGGCCGGGAGAGCACGGAGCCCATTGAGTACCTCCTCGAGCAGGGCGATCTCCGGCATTATTTCCGCCGGGGTCGGGATATTGAGATGTCCGCTGTCCAGCAGATCGGACACGACGATCGTCACCACCGACGGCGGGAGGTCGAGATAGGCGGCGACCTCCGCGATCGACAGAGCGCCGCGGGCGCAGACATCGACCACCCGGCGCGCATCCGGTGTGGAGCCCGGCGCCGGATCTCCGACGGCGACGACCAGGGTGACCAGGCCGAGCTCACGGGTCGGACGGGAGCGTCCGCCGGTCCGCACATACGCGCGGACCAGGTCTGGATCACGCCGCGACCGGGTCATTTCAGATCGCCGCCGTGTGCGCCTCTGCGAGGTTCGCTCCCGAGCTCGCGGCCGACCCGGCCGGCGAGCTCGTTCATCCGGTGGGCGATCAGGCCCACATCGATATCGGTCATGGTCGCCACGCCCAGTAGCGCGCCCTCGCCCGCCGCGGTGATCATGATCATGCCCTGGTCGTATTCGGTCATGTTCTGCCGCACATCGTTTCCGTTGCTACCGCAGAACTCGCCGAGCGCCTTACCGAGTGAACGGAGGCCGGAGGCCGCGGCGGCGAAGCGCTCGGCATCGTCCTTCGGGATACCCGCCGAATGGGCGATGCGCAGCCCGTCCTCGGACAACAGGACGGCGAATCGGACGCCGGGAACCTCGAGATCGTCCAGTAACCAGCCCAGTTTGTTGGTGCTGTCGGATACCACTGTCCTCGGTGAACCCATCAGGATGTCATCCCTTCGGTGTGTTCGGATGCGGCGGCACGGCCGCTCTTGGAGCCGCTCTGCCAGGCAGCGGCGATATCGGGGCGGGGCTGCCCTGGTTCGGTCCTGTCCTGTCCGGACACGCGATCGTTGATGTCATCAGGGACGGCCGCGGCACGGCGCCGGCGCCGGGGTAGACCGCCGCTGGTGATGTCGTGGACTGTCGTACGCTGCTCGCTCTCGGTCTCGTCGATGCCACCTGCCGCCGAAGTCCGCTCGACAGGCCGGGAGCTCTCGGACACAACCGGTATCGCGGCATGCGCGCCGGTGCTCGTCGCCGAATGCGCTCCGATACCGGACGATACGGCGTTTCCGACCAAGGCGTTACCGGAGCTTCCCGATACCGACGAGGCCTGGCCGCCGGGGACCGCGGCGAGTTCCCGCGGCGCCGAGGCGCCGACCGGCGACGCGGTGTCGTTGTCCTGGTTGGCCTTCGGTGCGACCAGCAGTGCCTCCGGGATGTAGACCATGGCGCGCATACCGCCGTAGGCGTTCGGTCCGTCGATGTAGACGGTGAACCCGTAACGGCGGGCGAGCGCGGCGATACCGGGGAAGCCGACCTTGGGGGCCGGGCCGAGCTGATGAATATCGATCGAGCGTTCGTTGGCCAGGACCTGGCGGGCCTCTTCCATCTGCTCGGCGTTCATCCGCACGCCGGCGTCGTCGACGATCACGGTCACACCGTGGTGACCTTCCTGGAAGGTCACGTCCACGAAGGAGGTCGGCGGCGAGTAGCGCAGCGCGTTGTCGATGAGCGAGGCCAGAGTGTGTACCAGGGGTTCCACCGCACGACTGATGACGATGCGGTCGAGCTGGGACGGGCGCACCCGCAGGTAGTCGCGGACACGACCGGTCGCGCCACCGACGACGTCGGTGAGCGACTGGGCGGGCCAGCGGCGGCCGGGCAGACCACCACAGACGATCACGTAGGACTGCGCCTGGCGGATCATCTGCTGCACGGTGTGATCGATACGGATGAGGGTCTCGTAGACGCGGTCGTCGCGGTGTTCGCGGAGCGCGGAGCTCACGACCTGGGAGACGTCGGCTCCCAGGCTCACCACGGAGGTGCCGAACGAGCGGACCGCGGCGCTGGTCGCCTCACGCGCAAGGGTTTCCGAGCGCTCGCGGCCGGCGTCGGCCTCGGTGCGCACGTTCCGCTCGGCGGCCGAGACGGCGGTACGGACCTGCTCCTCCATCTCCCGGGTGACGGCTTCGCGGGTTTCGCTCTGGACGGTCCGCAGATCCTCGGTGACCCGGTCGACGATCCAGCGCAGGCATTGCGCGAAGCGCGAGTTCTCCAGTCCGGGGGGTACTTCGGGTGCCACGGCGGTTTGTTCGAACCGGCGAGTGGACTCCGAGAGGGCGGGCAACGTGCTGGCCGCGAGATGCTCGAGCGCATCCTCGCGTACGGCTAGTTCCCGCTCGAGCACATCGAGTCGTTTCTGTTGGTCTCGCACGGCCCGAACGGCGTACCACGCCACGCCGAGCACCAATATGGGGGCGAGTATCCAGGGAAGCAGCACGGCGGTATTCAGATTCATCAGCTTTCTCGTCGTTGACGGGGCTCGAGGTGCGCCACGCGGTGCCGTGGCAGGCCACGGCGCTTCGTCTCGCCTTCCTCGCGACGCCGACCATGTTCGCCCCTGGCCGGATGAGGGTCCGTGCCGGGCACCGCGGTAACGGTCGGTGACATATCCCTTAGTTACTTTCGACTACCCGAAAGTAACTAAGGGACAAGTCATTCGGCCGATCGATGACCATCGGAGCACATCCTCCGATGGCCCGGAACCCGACGACTCGCTCACAGTAGCAGCATTGTGGTGAACTCTCTCAATAACGGCCGATAATCGATTGTCACCTTTCCGTGATAGGGCCGCGACCTCGCAGAATGCGGAAAGGTATTGCGACGGTGAAGATCACGACCGCGGGGCACCGCGGGGACTGCACGCGCAGCGCGGGGTGCTCCAAGGCACACCGCAATCGCATCCCCTATCACCAGGGGCGGAGCGCTGAAGGCAGACCAACCGGTCGGTGATTGGCGGCGGGCCCGGAAAATTGATATCAAGACAGGTCCAATACTGCCCGCCGCCGCTCGAATCGGGCGCCCGGCTCCGCCGAAATGCCCCAATGCGCGTACCCCGCAGTCGGCGCGACGATCAGTGTGGAGACGTGGAATAGCCGTATTCCAGTAAAGCCCCGGCATTACCGGGCGAAATGCGACCGGCGCTCCGGAACCGCAGCCCGGTCCGTACCAGCGGCCCGCATCCCGGTCGTCGGTCCGCACCGATTCGGGTACAGACCAGAACGCGACGGCGACCCTGTCGGTCGCCGTCGCGAAGTACTGCGCGGTGGGTGCGCGGGCCTCAGACCGTGAAGCCGAGCGCCCGCAACTGTTCCCGCCCGTCCTCGGTGATCTTGTCCGGACCCCACGGCGGCATCCAGACCCAATTGATCTTCAGATCGTCGACCAGCCCGCTGCGTACCAGAGCGTTCCGGGACTGATCCTCGATCACATCGGTGAGCGGGCAGGCGGCCGAGGTCAAGGTCATATCCAGCACCGCGGTGCTCTCCTCGACCCGCATTCCGTAGACCAGGCCCAGGTCGACGACGTTGATACCGAGTTCGGGATCGACCACGTCGCGCATGGCCTCCTCCAGATCGGCGAGCTGCGCCAGATCCTCGGCCGAGAGCTCGGCGTCGGGACCGGCCGCCGGCTCCGGCGCGGCGGCCTCGGTGGCAGGAGTTTCGGTCATGCTGTTTCCCCGTTCCGTGAGCGGTCGGTAGCGGACGCACCGGGCCCCGCGGCGGAATCCGCCGCGCCGTCCACCCGCAGCACCGCGTCCTTGAATGCCATCCAGCCCAGCAGTGCGCATTTCACCCGGGCCGGATATTTGGCGACACCGGCGAAAGCGATTCCGTCGCCGATGATGTCCTCGTCGCCCTCGACGGTGCCCCGGCTCCCGATCATCTCGTTGAACGAGTCGACCACACCCAGGGCCTCCACCACCGGCAGCCCGATCACCTGATCGGTCAGCACCGAGACCGAGGCCTGGCTGATCGAGCAACCCTGACCGTCGTAGGACACATCCTCCACCGCGCCGTCGGCGCCGAGTCGCACCCGCAGCGTCACCTCGTCACCGCAGGTGGGATTGACGTGGTGCACCTCGGCGCCGAACGGTTCCCGCAGACCGCGATTGTGCGGATGCTTGTAGTGATCCAGGATCACTTCCTGGTACATCTGCTCCATGCGCATGTTCTAGGCAACCCCGAAGAAGCTCTGGGCCTTCCGCACCGCGGCGACCATCTTGTCTACCTCGTCCACGGTGTTGTACAGCGCGAACGAGGCCCGGGCGGTCGCGGCCACACCGAAACGCCGGTGCAGCGGCCAGGCGCAGTGGTGACCCACCCGGATCGCCACACCCTCGTCGTCGAGGATCTGGCCGAGGTCGTGCGCGTGGATTCCGTCGGCGAGGAAGGCGACCGCGCCACCGCGGTCGACGTTCTCGGTCGGGCCGATGATCCGCACACCCGGCACGGCGCCCAGCCCGGCGAGCGCGGCGTCGACGAGGGTGTGCTCGTGCGCGGCCACCGCGTCCATCCCGATCTCCTCGAGATAGCGCACGGCGGCACCCAGCCCGATGACCTGCGAGGTCATCGGCACCCCGGCCTCGAAACGCTGCGGCGGCGGCGCGTAGGTGGTCTGTTCCATGGTAACGGTCTCGATCATGGACCCGCCGGTGATGAAGGGCGGGGTCTCCTCGAGCAGCGCCCGCTTCCCGTACAGCACACCGACCCCGGACGGACCGAGCATCTTGTGCCCGGAGAAGGCCGCGTAGTCGACGTCCAGGGCGTGGAAGTCGACCGGGGCGTGCGGTACCGACTGGCAGGCGTCGAGAACCACCAGCGCGCCCACGGCCCGGGCCCGGCGCACCAGCTCGGCGACCGGCGCCACCGCGCCGGTGACATTCGACTGGTGGCTGAAGGCCACGACCTTGGTGGCCGGCGACAGCTCGAGCGAGTCGAGATCGATCCGGCCGTCGTCGGTGACGCCGTACCAGCGCAAGGTGGCGCCGGTCCGGCGGGCGAGTTCCTGCCAGGGCACCAGATTCGCGTGATGCTCCAGCTCGGTGATCACGATCTCGTCGCCCGGGCCCACGTGGTACGGGAACCGGTCGTCGGAGAACGCGTAGGTCACCAGGTTGAGCGATTCGGTCGCGTTCTTGGTGAACACGAGCTCGTCGGCGGCCGCGCCGACGAACCGGGCGATCTGCGCACGGGCGTCCTCGTAGGCGTCGGTGGCCTCCTCCGACAACTGGTGGGCGCCGCGGTGGACGGCGGAATTGCTCGCCAGCAAAAAGTCGCGTTCGGCGTCCAGTACCGCCAGCGGCCGCTGCGCGGTAGCCCCGGAATCCAGGTACACCAGCGGCTTCCCGTCCCGGACCGTACGGTTCAGGATCGGGAAGTCGGCCCGGATCCGGGCGACGTCGAAGGCGGGAAGGGTCGCGGTCATGTCAGGCTCCGGCTCCGGCCGTCTGGGTGAATTTCACGTATCCGTTCGCGTCGAGTTCCTCGGCCAGCTCCGGGCCGCCCTCGGCCACGATGCGCCCGCCCACGAAGACGTGCACGAACTGCGGCTGGATATAGCGCAGGATCCGGGTGTAGTGCGTGATCAGCAGGACTCCGCCGTTCTCCCGCTCCTTGTAGCGGTTCACGCCCTCGGAGACGATACGCAGCGCGTCCACGTCCAGGCCGGAGTCGGTCTCGTCGAGGATGGCAATCTTCGGCTCGAGCAGGCCCAGCTGCAGGATCTCGTGCCGCTTCTTCTCCCCACCGGAGAAGCCCTCGTTCACGCTGCGGTCGGCGAAGGCGGCGTCGATATCGAGTTCGTTCATCGACTCCTTCACCTCCTTGACCCAGTGCCGCAGCTTCGGCGCCTCACCGCGGACCGCGGTCGCCGCCGTCCGCAGGAAGTTCGACATCGAGACCCCGGGGACCTCCACCGGGTACTGCATGGCCAGGAACAACCCGGCGCGCGCCCGCTCGTCCACCGACATCTGCAGCACGTCCTCACCATCGAGGGTGATCGTCCCCGAGGTGACGGTGTACTTGGGATGCCCGGCGATGGCGTAGGACAACGTCGACTTACCGGAGCCGTTGGGACCCATGATGGCGTGCGTCTCGCCGGATTTCACGGTGAGGTTCACACCGTTGAGGATCTTGACGGTGTCCCCGTCGGGGGTGGCGACCTCGGCGTGCAGGTCCTTGATTTCCAGGGTGGTCATGAGGGTGTGGAATTCCTTCGGTGGTCGGGGAGTCCGGGTGGTCGGTCAGGCGCCGATCGCGGCGAGTTCGGCCTCGATGGCCGCCTCGAGCCGCTCGGCGACCTCACCGACCCCGATCTTCTGGATGATCTCGTGGAAGAAACCGCGCACCACCAGGCGGCGGGCCGCGTCTTCCGGAATACCGCGGGCACGCAGATAGAACAGCTGCTCGTCGTCGAACCGGCCGGTCGCCGAGGCATGACCCGCACCGACGATCTCACCGGTCTCGATCTCCAGGTTCGGCACCGAATCGGCACGGGCGCCATCGGTGAGCACCAGGTTCCGGTTGATCTCGAACGTATCGGTGCCCTCGGCGGCGGCCCGGATCAGCACATCGCCGACCCAGACCGTGCGGGCATCGCCCTTGGGCGAATGGGGATCGCCCTGGAGCGCGCCCTTGTACAGCACGTTCGATTTGCAGTGCGGCACCGCGTGATCGACCAGCAGGCGCTGTTCGAAATGCTGGCCGGCGTCGGCGAAGTAGAGGCCGAGCAGTTCGGCGTCACCGCCGGGGCCCGCGTAGCGGACATTGCCGGTGAGGCGGACGAGGTCACCGCCGAGGGTGACCGCGGTGTGCCGCAGTACCGCGTCGCGCCCCACCAGGGCGTGGTGGGCAGTGGCGTGGACGACGTCGTCGGCCCAGTCCTGGACCGCCACCACCGTCAGCTTGGCGCTGTCGCCGAGCACGAATTCGATGTTCTCGGCGTAGGTTCCGCTGCCCCGCTGATCGATCACCACGGTGGCGGCGGCGAATTCCGCCAGCCGGATCTGCAGATGACCGTAGGCGGTCTTCCCCTCGCCCGGTCCGGTGATCCGCACGACGACGGTTTCGGCGACCTCGGTCTCCTTACCCACCGACACGATCGTCGCCTGCTCGAAACCGGAGTACGCCTGCGCGGCGACCCGATCCGACGGGGTGCCCCCCTGCCCGAGCCGGACATCGTCGCGGCCCACCGTTTCCACGGTGACCCCGGCGACCTGCCCGACCTCGACCTCGGCCCGCCCGTCGGCGGTCGCGGTGCCGTTGTGCAGGCCACGCAGGCGGCGCAGCGGAGTGAACCGCCACGCCTCGTCCTTACCGGAGGGGATCTCGAAGGCGTTCACGTCGAAGGAGGTGAACACCTCCCCCTTGTTGATCGCCGGAGTACGAGCCTCGGCGGCCTCGGCAACGTTGTCCAATGCCATCAGCCGACGGCTCCTTCCATCTGCAGTTCGATCAGGCGGTTGAGTTCCAGCGCGTACTCCATCGGGAGTTCCTTGGCGATGGGCTCGACGAAACCGCGCACCACCATGGCCATCGCCTCGTCCTCGGTCATCCCGCGGCTCATTAGGTAGAACAGCTGGTCCTCCGACACCTTGGACACCGTCGCCTCGTGACCCATGGTCACGTCGTCCTCACGGATGTCGACATAGGGATAGGTGTCGGACCGGCTGACGGTGTCGACCAGCAGCGCATCGCATTTCACGGTCGACTTGGATCCGTGGGCGCCCTTGTTGACCTGCACCAGCCCGCGGTAGGAGGCGCGGCCGCCACCCCGGGCCACCGACTTCGACACGATGGTCGAGGAGGTGTGCGGGGCCAGGTGCACCATCTTGGCGCCGGTGTCCTGGTGCTGGCCCTCACCGGCGAACGCGACGGAGAGCACCTCACCCTTGGCGTGCTCACCGGTCATCCACACGGCCGGGTACTTCATGGTGACCTTGGAGCCGATATTGCCGTCGATCCACTCCATGGTGGCGCCCGCTTCGGCCTTGGCCCGCTTGGTGACCAGGTTGTAGACATTGTTCGACCAGTTCTGGATGGTCGTGTAGCGGCAGCGGCCGCCCTTCTTCACGATGATCTCGACGACCGCGGAGTGCAGCGAATCGGATTTGTAGATCGGCGCGGTGCAACCCTCGACGTAGTGCACATAGGCACCCTCGTCGACGATGATCAGGGTCCGCTCGAACTGGCCCATGTTCTCGGTGTTGATCCGGAAGTAGGCCTGCAGCGGGATGTCCACGTGCACGCCGGGCGGCACGTAGATGAAAGAGCCACCGGACCACACCGCGGTGTTCAGGGCGGAGAACTTGTTGTCCCCGGCCGGGATGACAGTGCCGAAGTACTCGCGGAAAATCTCCGGGTGCTCCTTCAGCGCGGTATCGGTGTCGAGGAAGATGACGCCCTGCTGTTCCAGGTCCTCGCGGATCTGGTGGTAGACGACTTCGCTCTCGTACTGGGCGGCGACACCGGAGACCAGCCGCTGCTTCTCCGCCTCCGGGATGCCCAGCTTGTCGTAGGTGTTGCGGATGTCCTCGGGCAGGTCCTCCCAGCTCTCGGCCTGCTTCTCGGTCGAGCGCACGAAGTACTTGATGTTGTCGAAGTCGATACCGTCGAGGTTGGAGCCCCAGTTCGGCATGGGCTTGCGGTCGAAGATGCGCAGCGCCTTCAGCCGGTTCTCCAGCATCCAGGCCGGCTCGTCCTTCTTGGCCGAGATATCGCGAACGACCTCCTCGGAAAGACCACGCTGCGCGCTGGCGCCGGCCGCATCCGAGTCGGCCCAGCCGTAACCGTATTTACCCAGCGAGGCAATGGCCTCCTCCTGGGTGAGCGGTGGCACCTGGTCGGTGGTGGTCGTCATTCGGCGCTCCTTCCGGAGTCGTTCGGTGCGTCCGTTGCGGGCTGTGCAACGGTTGAAGGTGAAGCGTGCTTCGGTCGATCGGTGGCCGCCGTGGGCAGCACCGTCAGTGGTACGTGGGTGGTGCAGGCGCAGTCACCGTTGGCGATGGTGGCCAAGCGCTGCACATGGGTGCCGAGAACCTCCCGGAAGGCCGCGAGTTCGGCCTCGCACAGTTCGGGGAATTCCTCGGCCACATGGGCGACCGGGCAGTGGTGCTGGCAGATCTGCACGCCCGCGCCGACCCGGCGGGTACTCGCGGCGAACCCCGCGCCCGAGAGCGCCGTGGCGATCTCGTCGGCCTTGGCCGCCGTATCCGTTCGCCCGGAATCGTCTCCGGTGGCGGACTCCGCCACCGCCGGTTCCGCGCCGTGGCCGGGAAGCGGTTCGATCCCGTCGACCAGGGTGCGGGCGCGTTTGCGGGCGAATTCGGTGACCGCTTCCTCACCGCCGATCTCCCGCAGCTGGCGCAGGGCCGCACCGGCGAGATCGTCGTAGGCGTGCCCGAGCATGCCGCGCCCGGCCGCGGTGAGCTGGTACTGCTTGGCCGGCCGTCCGCGACCCTTCTGCTGCCAGGGTGCCGACCGCCCGGCGCGCGCCTGCCCCGATTCGATGAGCGCGTCCAGATGCCGACGCACCCCGGCGGGTGCCAGGCCCAGCGCACTACCTATCGCGGTCGCGGTGATCGGTCCCTCCTCCAGCAGCAGCCGGACGATAGCGGCCCGGGTATGACCCTCGCCGCCGGTCGCGGGCACGCCGACGGACCCGGGACCGGCCCGATGACCAGCCCTTTCGTCCACATTCGGCAAACCCATAGTTTTCACAACATCAGTGTGGCGGAATTCGTTCCCGAAATCTAATAAGGGTGCCCTGAGCAGGCGGGTCGCCGAGTCCGGCCGGAATCGGCCCCGATCGCCGAAATCGCCTGTTCGAGCGAGAAAGAGCCGCTCCCGGCGTTCCGGCCGGATCGGCGCAGTGATGTGCTTCACTGCGACCGCGGCTCGACCGGGGCGCGGGGCCCGCTACCGGATAATTTGCTGTCCGGCTGCGCCGGCGTCCCGCGTGCGGAGACCCGCCGCGAGCGCCCGGATCACGCCCCGGAAATCCCACGCCCATCCACCGGCGTAGGACACCGTGCCGAAACGCCGGGCACCACGGTAGCCAGAAGATGTCCGGCGCGGAACCCGGGGCCGCGACATCCGGTGGGCACGCTTCCGCAGTCCGCGCGATGTCGCGGCCCGGACACCGGCAGCGCCCCCGGCGAACTAGTCTCGGTGACCGTGGCAGGACAGGCAGGCGCCCCGGGCGCAGTGGCGTCGCGCGGGCAGCGCGCACTGAAACTGGTGCGGCGCGCCCTCGGACTCGATGTCCCGCCCTCGGATCACACCATCGCGATTCTGCACAGCGACGAATCCGAGGTCCCGGGGCTCGACCGCCGGGAGCGGGCGCAACTGGACCGGATCCGGCTGATGGGTGCCACCGGCACCGTGCTCATGGCGATCAGCGCCCTCGGGATCGGCGCGCAGCCGGTGCACCAGAATCCGACCTCGGGCATGCGGGTGCTGGGCATCTTCGCGCGGGCGCACACCGGATCACTGGCCATGTGCATGGTCGGCACGGTGACCGTGGTGCTGGCGTGGCTGCTGCTGGGGCGCTTCGCTGTCGGCGGTATCGGCGGCTCGCCGCGGCACCGGCTCACCCGGCGGCAGTTCGACCGCACCCTGCTGCTGTGGGTCATCCCGCTGTGCGTGGCACCGCCGATGTTCAGCAACGACGTCTACTCCTATCTGGCACAGAGCGAGATCGCCGCCCGCGGAATCGACCCGTACCAGGAGGGTCCCGTCGCCGGGCTCGGTATCGACAATGTCCTCACCAACAATGTCCCGAACATCTGGCGTGAGACGCCCGCGCCCTACGGACCGCTGTTCCTGTGGATAGGTCACGGGATCGCCGAGGTCACCGGGGAGAACATCCTGGCCGGTGTCTGGGTGCACCGGCTGCTGGCCCTGGCCGGGGTGGCGCTGATCGTCTGGGCACTGCCGCGGCTGTCCGTGCGCTGCGGGGTGGCTCCGGTGAGCGCGCTGTGGCTGGGCGTGGCGAATCCGCTGGTGCTGTTCCACCTGATCGGCGGCGTACACAACGACGCGCTGATGCTCGGCCTGATGCTGGCGGGCCTGGAGTTCATGCTGCGCGCGATCCACGGGGTACCCGGCGACGGCGGACCACCCCCGCTGGACGCTCGCGGCTGGGCACTGCTGGTGGGCGGCGCGGTCGTGATCAGCCTGTCGTCCTCGGTGAAGGTCACCTCGATCATCGCGTTGGGCTTCGCGGGTATGGCCCTGGCCCGCCGCTGGGGGCCGGGGCTGCGGCCGATCCTGGCCGCCGCCGGGCTGCTCGGCCTGATCGCGGTGGTCGTCACCGTGGTGATCAGCACGGCCAGCGGTCTCGGTTTCGGCTGGCTCTACACCCTGAACACGGCGAACGCGGTACGCAGCTGGATGTCGCTGCCCACCGCGCTGGGCATCGTCACCGGATTCGGCGGCGTCCTGCTCGGTCTCGGCGATCACACCACCGCGCTGCTGAGCATCACCCGGCCCATCGCCGCCGTGGTGGCGGGTTTCATCACCGTGCGCATGCTGGTCGCCACCTGGACCGGACGCCTGCATCCGGTGGGCGCGCTCGGGGTTTCGCTGGGCGCGATCGTGCTGCTGTTCCCGGTGGTCCAACCCTGGTATCTGCTGTGGGCCATCGTGCCGATGGCGGCCTGGGCCACCCGGCCGGCGTTCCGCGGGCCGGCGATCGGTATCTCCGCGGTGGTCAGTGTGATCCTCATGCCGCGTGGCGCCGACCTCGAGGTGTTCCAGATCGTGGGGTCGGCGGTGGCCACCGTGATCGTGTCGCTACTGTTCATCGTGGTCACCCGGAACTCGCTGCCCTGGCGGGCACAGCAGGGGGTGTCGGCCCCGTCACAGCCGGCCGGGGCCTACGGTGGGACCTCGTGACCGCTTCCCGGGTGCCCGCCGTACAGGTGGACCACGTCGCCAAACGCTACGGCGAGACGATCGCGGTGGACGGTATCGGTTTCACCATCGAGCCCGCACAGGTATTCGCCCTGCTCGGTCCGAACGGCGCCGGTAAGACCACCACGGTGGAGATGTGCGAGGGCTTCGTCCGCCCGGATTCGGGCCGGGTGCGGGTCCTCGGCCTGGACCCGATCGCCGATTCCGAACGCCTGCGCCCGCGGATCGGCGTGATGCTGCAGGGTGGCGGCGCCTACCCGGGAGCGCGTGCCGGGGAGATGCTGGATCTGGTCGCCTCGTATTCGGCCGACCCGCTGGACCCGGGCTGGTTGCTCGGCGTGCTGGGCCTGGCCGAGCACCGCCGGACCCCCTATCGCCGGCTCTCCGGTGGTCAGCAGCAGCGGCTGTCGCTGGCCTGCGCGCTGGTCGGCCGCCCGGAGATCGTCTTCCTCGACGAACCCACCGCAGGAATGGACGCACAGGCCCGGATCATGGTGTGGGAGTTGATCGACGCGCTGCGCCGTGACGGTGTGAGCGTTCTGCTCACCACCCATCTCATGGACGAGGCCGAGGAATTGGCCGATCATCTGGTGATCGTCGACCACGGGCGCATCGTCGCCTCCGGTACACCGGCCGAGGTGACCGCGCACGGCGCGGCCGGGCAGCTGCGTTTCGCCGCGCCGCCGAAACTGGATCTCGAACTCTTGCAGAAGGCCCTGCCGGAGGGTTTCGCACCGAAGGAGACCAGCCCCGGCTCGTATCTGGTGGAGGGCGAGATCAACCCGCAGGTACTGGCCACGGTGACCGCCTGGTGCGCCCGGGTGAACGTGCTCGCGACCGATATCCGGATCGATCAGCGCCGGCTCGAGGACGTGTTCCTGGAACTGACCGGACGGGATCTGCGGGCATGAGGCGCGATACCTCCGCCGACCCGATGACGCGCTACCTCCGCCGGCGCCACGGCCGCCGCGGACCGCGTCGATCGATTTCGAGGGAGGCCCTGTGACCAAGCCGGAACCGACGGCCAACCGGTTCGAACCCGGTACTTTCACGCCCGCTCCCCGGCCGGCGCCGCGCGCGGCCATGTTGTTCGCGCAGACCCGGCTCGATCTGGTGCTGCTGCTGCGCAACGGCGAGCAGTTGCTCCTCACCATGTTCATCCCGGTCACCCTGCTGATCGGCCTGGCGCTGCTGCCCTTCGGCGACATGGGCCCGGACAAGATCGACAAGATCGTGCCCGCCGTGATGATGGTGGCGGTGATGTCGACGGCGTTCACCGGTCAGGCCATCGCCATCGGTTTCGATCGCCGCTACGGCGCGCTCAAGCGGCTCGGCGCCACTCCCCTGCCGCGGTGGGGGATCATCGCCGGGAAGAGCGGGGCGGTCCTGCTGGTGGTGATCCTGCAGGCGGTCCTGCTCGGACTGATCGGGGTGGCGCTGGGCTGGCGGCCGACACCGCTGGGGCTGCTGCTGGGCGCGGTGCTGATCGCGCTGGGTACCGCCACGTTCGCGGCGATGGGCCTGCTGCTCGGCGGCACACTCAAGGCCGAAGTGGTGCTGGCGCTGGCGAATATCCTCTGGTTCGTCATGCTCGGTATCGCCAGCGTGGTCTTCGCCTCCGACGAATTACCCACCGCGGTCCACACCCTGGTGCGGCTGGTGCCCTCGGGCGCGCTGGCGGTGGCCCTGGAACACGCGCTGAGCGGCGGCGTCGACTGGCTGGGGGTGGCGGCGCTGATCGTCTGGGGTACCGGCGCGGGCCTGCTCGCGGCCCGCTGGTTCCGTTTCGAATGATCTTCCACGACACGTTGTAGTAGTCCGGGTGCGGACCGGCCGGGGCCGCCCGCTACCATCGGCACGTGCTGTATCGCGCATTCCTGCGACTCGTCGACCGGCTGCCGCTGCCCTCGCGGCGCACCCAGCTGCTGATCGCCCTGGCGGTGATCGCCTCCCAGGCCGGTATCGCGGTGACCGGCGCGATCGTGCGCGTCACCGCGTCCGGCCTGGGCTGCCCCACCTGGCCGCAGTGCTTCCCGGGAAGTTTCACCCCGGTCGGGGTCTCCGAAGTGGCCGTGCTGCACCAGGCGGTGGAGTTCGGCAACCGCATGCTCACCTTCGCGGTGACGCTGTGCGCGGCGCTCATCGTCCTCGCGGTCACCCGGGCCCGGCGGCGCCGCGAAGTGCTGATCTACGCCTGGCTCATGCCCGCCGGCACCGTCCTGCAAGCGATCATCGGCGGTATCACGGTGCTGTCCGGGCTGCTGTGGTGGACCGTCGCACTGCACCTGCTCGCATCCATGCTCATGGTGTGGGTGGCCGCGGTGATGTACGCGAAAGTCGCCTCCCCCGACGACGGTGTCGACACCGTCCGCGCGCCCGCGCCCCTGCGCTGGCTGACCGCACTGAGCGGACTCGCCCTGGCCGGGGTCCTGGTGGCGGGCACGCTGGTGACCGGCGCCGGCCCGCACGCCGGCGACAAAAGCATCGAACGTCCGGTGGCGCGGCTCGAGGTGGAGATCGTCACGCTGGTGCATCTGCATTCGCAGCTGCTGGTCGGCTACCTGGCCCTGCTGATCGGTCTCGCCTTCGGGCTCTTCGCCACCGGTATCACCACACCGGTCCGCGACCGCCTGTTCGTCCTGCTCGGGCTGGTGCTCGCGCAGTCGCTGGTCGGTATCGTCCAGTACTTCACCGATGTCCCGGCGGCGCTGGTCGCCATCCATGTCGGTGGTGCGGCCCTGTGCACCGCCGCGACCGCCGCGTTGTGGGCGTCCCTGCGGACCCGGGAACAGCTACCCGCCGCGGTCGTGGCATCGAGCGGCCGGCCGGCCTGACGACGACCCGCACCGCAGGGCTCGAACGGATCGCCGGGTCCGATCCGGCTCCACCGGCAGCGACCTCCGGTCCCCGGAGATATGCCGTCACCGTGCCGCGTCAGGTTCGGCTCGGCCCGTTCTGATAACTGCGCGCCACCAACGCCGAGGTCAGATACCACAGGCCCGTGGGAATCGCCGGATCGAACCCGGTGAGCATCCGGACTCGTTTGAGCCGGTAGTCGAGCGTATTGGTGTGCATGTGCATCAGCCGGGCGGTGCGCTGCCGGTTGAAATTGTTGGCGATGTGCTGGCGCAGTGTTTCCAGCAGTTCGGGATGTTCGTCCAGCGGGTCGAGGATCGCACTCAGATGTTCGCGCGCCGGGCCGGGCCGGGTGATCTGGAATTCCAGGGCCAGATCGGTGAACCGGTGCAGGCCGCCGCCGTCGGTGATGCGCTGCACCGTGTCGAGGAGTTCGTGGGCCCGATCGGTGGCGTCGGGAATCTCGGCGGTGGCCGCCGTGACCACGGTCGCGGTCACCGGCACCTCGGCCGCCTGGGACAGTCGCGCGATCAACTCGTCCAGCGCCTCCTCCGGAAACGCCTCCGCGGGCAACAGCACCGTACCGCCGTCGATACTGAGGAGCGACAAGGCCTTGTCACCACAGCTGCGGGCGAGTTCGGCCTGGGTCCGGCGCAATTTTCGCCGGGCGACGATCCGGCCGTCGACCTGCGGTGCGGACTCGTCCGGATGGGGCGGCAGTGCCAGCGCCAGCACCTGGTAGGACCCGGCGATCTCGATACCGCATTCGCGGGCCATGGTGGCGGTGCTGTGTCCGCCGAGCAGCGCCGAGGTCAGCGTGTGCACCGCGGTGTGGTGTTCGGAGACCACCCCGCGGTACTCGCCCACATAGGCCAGCGCCACCTCCGAGGTGATGGTGTCCAGGATTTCCAGCATCCGGCGGGCGGTGGCCGCCAGGGTCGCCGCGTCCGCCGGCCCGGCGGTGGCGATGATGCGGTCGAAACCGAGTTTGAAGCCCTCGTGGATGGCGTGGTTGATGGTGTCGATCGGGATACCCTCGCGCGCCCATTCGGCGGCGGCTTCCCGGACCTGTTCGATCTGCTCCGGTAGCTCGCGGCCGTCGAGCCGGCTCACCGTGAGCTCCAGGCAGAGCCGGGTCACCGCGGTGACATCGCCTTGGAGGGCGTCACCCGGCAGCGTGCCGCAGGGTGCCACGTGCTCGACGAAATGACCGACCATCTGACGCGACAGGGTCGACACATCCCGTAGGTGGTTCGAGATCGGACGGCCGGACACCGTGAGTCTGGAACGGGTCGGACTGCTGACCGTCATAGCGGCTCCTTCTACCCCGGGGCTGACGCTCGAGGCACTAACGGTAGCGCGAACCGGTTACTCGTCAGTAGTTTTTGATCGGGAAACTGTTCGACCTACCTGCGGCCCGGCCCGGCGACCTGTGAGCACGCACAGGTGTCAGCTCTCGTTGCGAGCCTTGGGAAATCGCGTCTGAGCAGCGACCCAGCCCGCCATCTTCGCCCAGTGCCCGGTCCGCGGCGTGGTACGGGCCACCAGGTCGCGTTCCCAGCCCTCGGCGGCGGTGAGCCCGTCCACCGCGTCGATCACAGCCTGCGCGGTGGCGGTATCGGCGACCATCCGGTCCCCGAGGACACCGTCGGAGCCGACCAGGGTGAGCCGCACGCCCCGGCGGCCCACCGGCTGCGGCACGGCCTCGGCCGAACCCCCGTGCGCGGCGACGAACTTGCGCACCGACTCGACGATCTCCCAGGGAGCGGCGACGGTGGCGGTGGCGGAATCTGCACTCATGCCGAGAAGTTTACCGGCGAGTAGGTCGGCGCCCGGAGACCCGGTCCGAACCACTCGGTCGCCACGGCGACGGCGCCCGGACCCGCGGCGGCGGACCCCCGCGTTCCGGGCGCGGGCACCGGTGTAGAACTGGACCCATGCGCGCGATCCAGGTAGACCGGCACGGCGGTCCGGAAGTGCTGACCCTCGCCGAGGTTCCCGATCCGGAGCCCGGCCCGAAGCAGCTACTGGTCGATATCGACGCCGTCGGCGTCAATTTCATCGACACCTATTTCCGCACCGGCACCTATCCGCGCCCGGTGCCCTATATTCCGGGTTCAGAAGGTACCGGAGTGGTGGCCGAAATCGGTTCCGAGGTCACCGAATTCGCCGTCGGCGACCGGGTGGCCTGGGCGGCGGCCCCGAACAGCTACGCCCCGCGCGCGGTGGTGGACGAAGCGGTCGCCGTGGCGGTGCCCGGCGATATCGATCCGGCGGTGGCGGCCTCGGCCCTGCTGCAGGGGATGACGGCGCACTATCTGATCGAATCGGTCTACCGCCCCGAACCGGGCGAGACGGTCCTGGTGCACGCGGGTGCGGGCGGGGTCGGGCTGCTGCTCACCCAGCTGGCCGCGGCGCGCGATATCCGGGTGATCAGCACGGTGTCCACCGACGAGAAGGAGGCCCTGTCGCGCGGCGCCGGGGCCTGGGAGGTGCTGCGCTACAGCGACGATCTCGCCGAGCGCGTCCGTGAACTGACGGGCGGCGAGGGTGTCGCGGCCGTCTACGACGGCGTGGGCGCGGCCACCTTCGACGCCAGCCTCGCCTCGCTGCGGGTTCGCGGCACGCTGGCCCTGTTCGGCGCGGCCAGCGGCCCGGTACCGCCGGTGGATCTGCAACGGCTCAACGCGGCCGGCTCGGTCTTCGTGACCCGCCCCAATATCGCCCACTACACCCGCGACCGGGCCGAACTGGACTGGCGGGCCGGCGATATCTTCGAGGCCGTCGCCGACGGCTCGCTCACCGTCCGGGTCGGCGCGACCTATCCGCTGGCCGAGGCCGAACAGGCCCATCGTGATCTGGAGAGCCGCAAGACCACCGGCTCCATCGTATTGCTGCCCTGACCCGTTCGACCGGGCGCGGTCTCAGTAGTCGCGCCCGGTCAGGCCTCGGTAGACGAAGCGCGTCAGGCTTGCCACGGCTTCATCGTCCGAGATCCGCACCGCGCCGTCCTCGACTCCCGCCGAGATGGCCTGGACGAGATAGAACATCATCGCCAAGCTGGTGTCGACCGTGCCCGGCAGTGTCATACCCTTCGCCGCCAGACCGTCGAGATGATCGGCGATATCCCGGCGCTGTTCCGCGCCGAACTGCGCCATCTCCCGGGCGAATTCTTCGTTGACCAGGGCCGCCTGTCCCATCGCTCGCATGACCGCGGCGTGCTCGCGGGCAAACCGCCAGAAGCCGGCGATATGGAACCGGACGGCATCGGGGTCACTGAAGTCCGGATTGTGCTCGGCCAGTCCGGCCTGCTCGTCCCCGGCCTCCCCCAGATCGGCGAGCAGCGCCCGGAGCAGTTCCTCCTTACTCGCGAAATGGTTGTAGAACGACCCCGCCGACCGGCCCGCCGCCGCCGTGATGTCGGTGATCTTGGTGTTCAGATAGCCGCGTTCCGCGAAGACCCGCCGTGCCGCGGCCTTGAGCGCCTGTTCGGTTTCTTCCGCCCGTTCTCGACGGCTCGATCCCACCGACCTCACCTCCTTGACACGGCAACCTACCAACCTCAATACTGAATACAGATTCACTGAATCTTAATTCACCCATTCCTCCGGTCAGGAGTTCTCATGTCGCCCTCCGTCCTCATCGCCGGCGCCGGCCCCACCGGCCTCACCCTCGCCCTGGACCTGGCCCGCCGGAATGTCGCCGTGCGCATCGTCGACAGAGCCGTCGAGTTCTGCCCCGGCTCGCGCGGTGACGGCATCCAGCCTCGGACGCTCGAAGTCTTCGACGATCTGGGCGTGCTCGACGCCGTGTGGACGGCGGGCGCGCCGGCGCCGGTCATGCGGGCCTACCTCGACGGGCAGCCGGTCGGTGAGCGCCGGATGGCCGAGCCGGTCGACCCCACTCCGGCGGTCCCCTACCCCAACGGCTGGTTCCTCGGGCAGGCGCAGACCGAGGCGATCCTGCGGGCCCGGCTGGCGGAGTTCGGGGTGCGGGTAGAACTCGGTACGACACTCCTGTCGTTCACCCAGGACGATTCGGGTGTCACGGCGCACGTGTCGAGCGACCGGGGTACGGAAACGGTGCGGGCGGCCTATCTGGTCGGCGCCGACGGCGGCGGCAGCACGGTCCGTAAGCAGGCGGGGATCGCGTTCGAGGGAACCACCGACGAATCGCTGCGCATGCTGCTCGGGGACGTCCGGGCCGACGCCCTCGACCACGATTACGGCTACTGGTTCGCCGCGGCGGCGGAGCCGACCCGGGGTATCGCGCTGTCACCGCTACCGGGCGGGCGTCATTTCCAGTTCGCCGCACCTTTCGCCGAGGGCACCGAACCCGGCCTGGAGGCCTTGCAGGCCGCCGTGAACCGCTGGACGGGGCGCAGCGATATCACCCTCACCGAGCTGATCTGGGTCACGGTGTGGCGGCCCAATACCCGGCTCGCCGAGCGATTCCGGGCCGGGCGCGTACTACTCGCGGGCGATGCCGCTCATGTGCACCCGCCCACCGGTGGGCAGGGCATGAACACCGGTATCCAGGACGCCTACAACCTGGGCTGGAAGCTCGCGGCCGCGCTGACCGGCGACGACGAGCCGCTCTCGACCTACGAACCGGAACGCCGCGCGGTCGCGGCCCGGGTGCTCGGTATCAGCTCCGCGCTGCTCGGCAAGCTCGTCGACGGGGCGGAGGATGCGATGGAACGTGGCGAGGAGACCCGTCAGCTCGACATCAGTTACCGCGACCCGGCCGACACCCGGCCCGTCGCGGTCGGCGACCGCGCCCCCGACGCACCACTGAAGGGCGCCGACGGACGGTCGCTGCGCCTGTTCGATCTCTTTCGCGGGCCGCACGCGACCCTGCTGCGCTTCGGTACCGCCGGCGAGTTGCCCGCGCTGCCCGGCACCCGGAGTTACGCGGTGATCGAGCCGGGCACCCCGGTCACCGGCCCCGCGGTGATCGATGTCGAGGGCCACGCCCGGGCGGCCTACCACGCCGGCCCGGGAACCCGGGTCCTGATCCGCCCGGACGGCTACATCGGGCACATCGACTGACGGCGGACAGAGACGAGCGGCGGCCGGTCCCGGTCCCGACCGCCCACAGTCCCCGTAGCGCGGAGAATCCAGGTATCGCCTCGGCAACCGACGTCCTACCGATCGGGAATCCAACTCGAAGGCCGGAACCCCGGCACCGGCCGCTGTCCGGATTCACCGAGCACCCGCGGCGGGCCCGAGTCGACCGCGCCCACAGGTGTGGCCACACGGTGCTCGGCTCACCCGGATGCGCGCAGGTCACTCACGAAAGCAGACGTCACCCCGGAGCAGCGATGCGGCTCACTTGAGGTGCCGGGGGTTCAGCCGAGGAAGACGTCGCCCAGCGTGGTCCAGCCGAGTACCGAATCGACGGCCAGCCCGCAGAACACCACCGCGAGGTAGTTGTTGGACTGGAGGAACAGCCGCAGCGGTTTGACCGATTCGCCCCGGCGCACCCCGGCGTAGAGCTGGTGGGCCATCAGCAGGAACCAGGCGCCGGCGACGAGGGCGACCGCCGTGTAGATCACCCCGGTGGCCGGGACCAGGGCCAGCGTGGTCAGCACGGTCAGCCAGGTGTAGATGACGATCTGTTTGGTGACGGTCTGTTCGGTGGCGACCACCGGCAGCATCGGCACCCCGGCCGCGCGGTAGTCCTCCTTGTAGCGCATCGCCAGCGCCCAGGTGTGCGGCGGCGTCCAGAAGAAGATCACGCCGAACAGCGTCAGGGCGGGCCAGCCGATGGTGCCGGTGACCGCCGACCAGCCGACGAGCGCGGGCATACATCCGGCCGCCCCGCCCCAGACCACGTTCTGCGAGGTACGCCGTTTCAGGCCGAGGGTGTAGACGAAAACGTAGAACAGGATGGTCGCGACGACCAGTACACCGCTGAGCAGATTGGCCTGCCACCACAGCCAGGCGAACGAGCCGATACCCAGGACGACCCCGAAGACGAAGGCGTGCGAGGTGGGGACCGCGTCCCGGGCCAGCGGCCGTTTGGCGGTCCGCTTCATCACCTTGTCGATATCGGCGTCGGCGACACAGTTGAGCGTATTGGCGCTGGCCGCACCCATCCAGCCGCCGAACAGGGTCGCCAGGATCAGCCGGATATCGACCGTGCCGCGGTCGGCCAGCAACATCGTGGGGATGGTGGCCACCAGCAACAGTTCGATGACGCGCGGTTTGGTGAGCGCGATATAGGCGAGTGGGCGCCGGGCGACGCGGGCGAGCTTCTCACTGCCGAGGACGCGGTCCGCGGGTGCCGGAGCGGAATCGTGGGCGCCGCCGACCCCCGTGTCATGACCGATCCGCACTATCTCTCCTCGCACGCTGTGCTTCGCATCCGGTTTGGGAAGGAGCAGCGCGCGGCTGCGACGCGGCTACTACTACACACGATGGTAGACCCACGCCCGGTACCCGCCGCCGCTCGCCCCTGTGCGCTCGCCCGGGCGGCGCGTTCCGCGATGCGGACGCCGCCGCCGGACACGGCGGCCATCCGGGGATCGACCGGCTCGCGCGACTGGCCGGGGGGCGTGCACGGGGGCGGCCGGTCGCAATTAGGGTAGGGGGTGTATGCGGCGCCACAGTCACCGCGCCGTATCGGTTCGCCACCCCGCCCGCCCCCATTTTCGACGCCTCGAAATGTCAGGAGAAACACGGTCGTGTCAGTGACAGACGACATCCGCGCCCTCACCCAGCCGAACCTTCCGGACGACTGGACGGATCTGGACACCAAAGCTGTCGACACCGTCCGGGTCCTGGCGGCCGACGCGGTGCAGGCCGCGGGCAACGGCCACCCGGGTACCGCCATGAGCCTGGCGCCGCTGGCCTATACGCTGTTCCAGCGCACCATGCGGCACGACCCCGCCGACCCCGAGTGGGTGGGCCGCGACCGGTTCGTCCTGTCCTGCGGGCACTCCAGCCTGACCCTCTACATCCAGCTGTACCTGGCCGGTTTCGGCCTGGAACTCGACGATCTGCGCAACCTGCGCAAATGGGGTTCGCTGACCCCGGGCCACCCGGAGTACCGGCACACCAAGGGCGTGGAGATCACCACCGGCCCACTGGGCCAGGGCCTGGCCTCGGCGGTGGGTATGGCCATGGCCGCCCGCCGTGAGCGCGGCCTGTTCGACGCCGAAGCCGACGCCGGGGCCAGCCCGTTCGATCACCACATCTACGTGATCGCCTCCGACGGTGATATGGAGGAGGGCGTCACCTCCGAGGCCTCTTCCCTGGCGGGCACCCAGCAGCTGGGCAACCTGGTGGTGATCTACGACGACAACAAGATCTCCATCGAGGACGACACCACCATCGCCTTCACCGAGGACGTGGCGGCCCGGTACGCGGCCTACGGCTGGCATGTGCAGGTGGTGGAGGGCGGCGAGGACGTCGTCGCGATCGAGTCGGCGCTGGCGGCGGCCAAGGCCGAGACCGGCAAGCCCTCCCTGATCCTGTTGCGCACCATCATCGGCTACCCGGCGCCGAACAAGATGAACACCGGGGCGTCGCACGGCGCGGCGCTCGGCGCGGACGAAGTGGCCGCCACCAAGCGCGCCCTCGGTTTCGATCCCGAGCAGAGCTTCCAGGTCGCCGACGAGGTCATCGCGCACACCCGCAAGGCCGCCGAACGCGGCGCGCGGGCGCACGCCGACTGGACCGTCGAATTCGACGCCTGGGCTCAGCGCGCCCCCGAGGCCAAGGCACTGTTCGACCGGCTGTTCAACGGACAGCTGCCCGAGGGCTGGGACACGGGCCTGCCCACCTGGGAACCGGACGCGAAGGGGCTGGCCACCCGGAAGGCCTCGGCCAAGGTGCTGGGCGCCCTGGGCCCGGTGCTACCGGAGCTGTGGGGTGGTTCGGCCGACCTCGCCGAATCGAACAACACCACCATCCCGGATTCGCTCAGCTTCGGCCCCGAGGCCATCTCGACCGGTATGTGGAAGGCCGGCCCCTACGGCCGGACCCTGCACTTCGGCGTCCGTGAGCACGCCATGGGCTCCATCCTCAACGGTATCGCCCTGCACGGCCCCACTCGCCCCTACGGCGGCACCTTCCTGGTGTTCAGCGATTACATGCGCCCGGCCGTCCGCCTGGCCGCGCTGATGCGGGTGCCGGTCACCTACGTCTGGACCCACGATTCGATCGGTCTCGGCGAGGACGGCCCGACGCACCAGCCCATCGAGCATCTGGCCGCGCTGCGCGCCATCCCGGGCCTGTCGGTGGTGCGTCCCGGCG
Source organism: Nocardia sp. NPDC004568 (assembly GCF_040609955.1). Classification (NCBI taxonomy): domain Bacteria; kingdom Bacillati; phylum Actinomycetota; class Actinomycetes; order Mycobacteriales; family Nocardiaceae; genus Nocardia; species Nocardia sp. NPDC004568. The sequence continues at coordinate 18,570 of NZ_JBEXLL010000006.1, read as the reverse complement.
ACGCCAACGAGACCGCGTACGCCTGGCGCACCGTGATCGAGAAGCACAGCGGTAAGCACAATTCGCCGTTCGTCTCCAGCGACGCCGTGGGCACCGGCGGCCCGGCCGCACTGGCCCTGACCCGCCAGGACCTGCCGGTCCAGGAGGGCACCAGCCTCGAGGGCGTCGCCAAGGGCGGCTACATCCTGGCCGAGGCCTCCACCGGCGTACCGCAGGTGATCCTCATCGGTACCGGCTCCGAGCTCCAGCTCGCCGTCGCCGCCCGCACTACGCTGGAGGAGCAGGGCATCGGTACCCGGGTGGTCTCGATGCCGTGCGTGGAGTGGTTCGACGCGCAGGACAAGGCGTATCGCGACGAGGTGCTGCCCCCGGCGGTCGCCGCGCGCGTCGTCGTCGAGGCCGGTATCGCGATGCCGTGGCACCGGTTCACCGGCGACGCGGGCGAGATCGTTTCGATCGAGCATTTCGGCGCCTCGGCCGACTACAAGACCCTGTTCCGCGAGTTCGGCTTCACGCCGGAGGCTGTCGTCGCCGCTGCGCAGCGCACGCTCGACAATGTGAAGGGATAAGGGCCCATGGCACAGAACGAGAACATCGCCGCCCTGGCCGCGGCCGGGGTATCGGTGTGGCTGGACGATCTGTCCCGCGATCGGATCAATTCCGGCAACCTCGCCGAACTGATCGCCACCCGCGGGGTCGTCGGAGTCACCACCAACCCCACCATTTTCCAGGGGGCCCTCAGCAAGGGCCACGCCTACGACGCACAGGTCCGCGACCTGGCCGCCCGCGGCGCCGATGTCGACGCCGCGATCCGCACCATCACCACCGATGACGTCCGCGCGGCCTGCGATGTGCTGGCCCCGGTGTTCGAACGAACCGGTGGCGTGGACGGCCGGGTCTCCATCGAGGTGGACCCGCGGATGGCCTTCGACGCCGACAAAACCGTCGCCCAGGCGGTCGAACTGTGGAAGATCGTCGACCGGCCGAACCTGTTCATCAAGATCCCGGCCACCGAGGCGGGCCTGCCCGCCATCACCGCGGTGATCGAGGAGGGCATCAGCGTGAACGTCACGCTGATCTTCTCGGTCGAGCGATACCGCGCGGTCATGGGCGCCTACCTCGACGGGCTGCGCAAGGCGCGGGTCGCCGGGCACGATCTGGGCAAGATCCATTCGGTGGCGTCGTTCTTCGTCTCCCGGGTGGACACCGAGATCGACACACGCCTCGAGGCGATCGGCACCCCGGAGGCCCTCGCATTGCGCGGTAAGGCCGGCGTCGCCAATGCCCGCCTCGCCTACGCCGAGTACGAGGACGTTTTCGCCCCCGGCGGCGGCCATGTCTCCACCTACAACCATCTGGCCTCGGCCGGCGCCAACCGGCAGCGGCCGCTGTGGGCGTCGACCGGAGTGAAGAACCCCGATTACCCGGACACCCTCTACGTGACCGAACTGGTCGCGCCGAACACGGTGAACACGCTGCCGGAGAAGACGCTGGAAGCCGTCGCCGATCACGGCGAGGTCCGCGGCGACACCGTCTCCGGGACGGCCGCCGAAGCCGCCGAGGTGTTCGAGCAACTGCGGGCGGCCGGTATCGATCTCGACGACGTCTTCGCCGTACTCGAACGCGAGGGCGTGGACAAGTTCGAGAAGTCCTGGGAGGAACTACTGGAGGCCACCGCGGCCGAACTCCGGTCCGCTGTATCGACGGCGTCCTCCGCGGGTCCCTCCGTGGCCACGCAGGCTACCTCCTCCGGGCCCGACGCTGCGGACGCAGGAGGTAACTGACCACGATGGCCGGCGCTCCGGAGAGCACTGACACCGCATCCGGCATCCCGTGGCGTAACCCGCTGCGCGACAGCCGGGACAAACGGATTCCGCGGATCGCGGGCCCGTGCAGCATGGTGATCTTCGGGGTCACCGGTGATCTGTCCCGGCGCAAGCTCATGCCGGCCATCTACGATCTGGCGAACCGGGGGCTGCTGCCCCCGGGTTTCGCACTGGTCGGCTTCGCGCGCCGGGAGATGTCGGACCGGGATTTCGGCGATATCGTGCACGAGGCCGTGCGCGAACACGCGCGTACCCCGTTCCGCCAGGAAGTCTGGGATCATCTGGCCGAGGGATTCCGGTTCGTGCAGGGCACTTTCGAGGACGGCGAGGCGTTCGGCCGCCTCGCCGAAACCCTCGCCCGGCTCGACGACGAGCGCGGCACCGGCGGTAACCACGCCTTCTACCTGTCGATTCCGCCGAACACCTTCCCGGTGGTGCTGGACCAGCTGCACCACCACCGGCTGACCAGTTCGGCGGCCGCGCTCGGCCGCGCGCCGTGGCGGCGGGTCGTGATCGAGAAGCCCTTCGGGCACGATCTCGACAGCGCGCGCGAATTGAACGCCCTGGTGAACCGGGTGTTCCCCGAGGAGACGGTTTTCCGGATCGACCACTACCTCGGCAAGGAAACGGTGCAGAACATCTTGGCGCTGCGCTTCGCCAACCAGCTGTTCGATCCGATCTGGAACGCCAATTACGTCGACCACGTCCAGATCACCATGGCCGAGGACATCGGCCTGGGCGGCCGGGCCGGGTACTACGACGGTATCGGCGCCGCCCGCGACGTGATCCAGAACCACCTGCTGCAATTGCTCGCGCTCACCGCCATGGAAGAGCCGATCAGCTTCGAACCCCGTCAGTTGCAGAACGAGAAGATCAAGGTCCTCTCCGCCACCAAACTCGTGGAACCGCTCGACGAGACCACCGCCCGCGGCCAGTACGCGGCAGGCTGGCAGGGTGGCCAGGAAGTGGTGGGCCTGCTGGACGAGGAGGGTTTCGATCCGCAGTCGCGCACCGAGACCTACGCCGCACTGACCCTCGAGGTCGACACCCGGCGCTGGGCGGGGGTGCCGTTCTATCTGCGCACCGGCAAACGCCTGGGCCGCCGGGTCACCGAGATCGCGGTGGTGTTCAAACGCGCCCCGCATCTGCCCTTCGATCAGACCATGACCGAGGAGCTCGGCGAGAACGCGCTCGTCATCCGGGTGCAGCCGGACGAGGGCATCACCATGCGGTTCGGCTCGAAGGTGCCCGGGTCGTCGATGGAAGTGCGCGATGTGAACATGGACTTCAGCTACGGCGAGGCGTTCACCGAATCGTCCCCGGAGGCCTATGAGCGGCTCATCCTGGACGTGCTGCTCGGCGAGCCCTCCCTGTTCCCGGTCAACGCGGAGGTCGAATTGTCCTGGCGCATCCTGGATCCGGTACTGGCCCACTGGGCCGCCGACGGGAAACCCGAACAATACGAGGCCGGGACCTGGGGCCCGGATTCCGCCGACGCCATGCTGGCCCGCACCGGCCGGGAATGGCGGCGGCCGTGATCATCGATATCCCCGACACCACGACCGGCGCGGTCACCAAACGTCTGGTGCAGCTGCGCGAGAGCAACGGCGTGATCACCATGGGCCGGGTGCTGACCCTGGTGGTGTGCACCCTGGACAGTTCCGAGGCCGAGGAGGCGATCGACGCCGCCAACGACGCCAGCCGCGAACACCCCTGCCGGGTGGTCGTGCTGGCGCGCGGCGACCGGTCGGCGCCGACCCGGCTGGACGCGCAGATCCGCGTCGGTGGGGACGCGGGCGCGGCCGAGGTGATCGTGCTGAGGTTGCAGGGGCAGCTGGTGAACCACGAGAACAGTGTGGTGATCCCGTTTCTGCTGCCCGATACCCCGGTGGTGGCGTGGTGGCCGCGGGGCGCCCCGGAATTCCCCTCGCGGGATTCGGTGGGCCGGTTGGCGACCCGGCGGATCACCGACGCCACTTTCGCTCCCGACCCGCAGGCGACCATCAAGAAACGGCGCGGCTCCTACGCGCCCGGTGATTCCGATCTGGCGTGGAGCCGGATCACCTACTGGCGAGCGCTGCTGGCCGCCGCGATGGACGAACCCCCGTTCGAACCCGTCCAGTCGGTGTCGGTCTCGGGCCTGCGCGACGAACCCGCTCTGGACATGCTGGCGGGCTGGCTGGCCCGGCGACTGGGCTGCCCCGTGTACCGGCAGACCGGGGAGCTGCGGGTCGAGTTGCGCCGGAAATCGGTGTCCATCGCCATCGCGCGCCCGCAGACCGGTGTCACCGCGACCCTGACCCGTACCGGCGACCCGGTGCAACGGATCGCGCTGGCACGCCGCGAGACCCGCGACTGCCTGGCCGAGGAACTGCGCCGGCTGGACGCGGACGAGATCTATGCCGAGGCCCTGGCCGGAATCGAAGGGGTTACCTATGACCACTAGCTCCGCAGCCGCCGTCGAAATCCACGCCGACGGTGACGCCCTGACCACCGCCGCCGCCCGGCTGTTCGTCGAGGTCCTGGTCGCCGCCCAGGCCGAACGCGGCTCGGCGTCGGTGGTGGTGACCGGTGGCGGCACCGGTATCACCCTGCTGGAGAAGGTCCGGGACGACCCGGGCGCTCTCGACTGGTCGAAACTCGATGTGTTCTGGGGCGATGAACGTTTCGTGCCCGCCGGGGATCCGGAACGCAACGAACTCCAGGCCCACCGGGCCCTGCTGGACCACGTCCCGGTGGACCCGGCCCGGATCCACACCGTGGCCACCTCCGACGGCGAATACCCCGACCCGGTCGAGGCCGCCGCCGAATACGCGACCGCCGTACGCGCCCATCTCACCGCGTACGGCGCGTTCGACCTGCACCTGCTCGGGATGGGCCCGGACGGGCACATCAATTCGCTCTTTCCCGGTCACGCCGACGCGATCGGGGAGGAGCACGAATACGCCGTGGCGGTCACCGATTCTCCCAAACCACCGCCGGTGCGGGTCACACTGACCTATCCGGCGATCCGCCGCTCCCGTCATGTGGTGCTGGTGGTCTCCGGCTCCGGAAAGGCCGACCCCGTGGCGGCGGCGGTGAACGGAGCCGACCCTCTCGAGATTCCGGCGGCGGGCGCGCACGGTGCGGAGTCGACGACCTGGCTGCTGGATGAGGACGCCGCCGCCGGATTACGCTGAGCGCGGTGCGACGGTGGCCGGCGATTGCGTGCGGGCCGCGGCACCGACAGCTCCGCCGCGGCTCTCGGTCCGGGCGGTGGCGAGGACGACGCCGATGACCAGGACGAACGCCGTGACCGCGCAACCGGTCCGCAGGAAGTGGAACATTTCCCAGCGGTGCAGGATTTCGGCGTAATCGGCGGGCGGAATGCCCACGGCCCACTGCTTGATGTGCTGGTTGATCGGGACGTTTCCGAAGCGGGTCACCAGGAAAGAGATGATCACCAGCGCCGACGCGCAGCCGGCGAGCCATCGCGGCCACGCGCGCGAGCGCACGGCCAGCACCAGGGTGCTCAGGATCGCCAAACCCATGAGCGACTGCACGACCGGGCCGTTCACCCGCATCAGCGCCGTGTGGAAGGTGAACCGGACGTCGAGCGGGACCGCACGAAACGCGTACAGCACATTCACCGCACCGTATCCGAAGGCCCCGGCCAGCAATCCGGGAAACAGCAGCGCTGCCGCGCGTACGGGTGTCGACCACATCGGGAACTCCCTTTCCAGTATCGCAACACCGAGTTGCGTTACCGTCAGAATGCCCGCCTGTCGCAGATATCGCAACAAGGAGTTGCAATGAATGCCGAGCCCCTCGGCCGTGGACCGAAGGTTCGCGCCGCCGTGCTGGCCGCGACCGTCGCCGAGTTGAGCGAGCACGGCTACGCCGCGTTCACCGTCGAGAACGTGGCGCGGCGCACCGGCGTACACAAGACCACCGTCTATCGCCGCTGGCCCGACCGTGACACGCTGATCACCGAAGCACTGGGCGAGAGCGTCGCGACCGAGATCCCCGTTCCCGACACCGGTTCGATCGACGGCGATCTACGGGTACTGGCCCGCAGTCTGGTCGACTGGATCACCAGCCCGGCCGGCCGGGCGGTCCTCGCAGTGATGCTGTCCGGCGCCACCGGCGCTCCGACGCCGCCGGATCCCGTCCGGCACGTCTTCCGCGATCGCATCCGCCGCACCCTCCCCCTGGTCGCCCGGGCCGTCGCCCGCGGCGAGCTGCCGGCGGGCACCGATGCCGCGGAGCTGATCAAAGCCCTGGTGGCGCCCATTTATCTGCGGGTGGTGATCACCGGGGAAATGGTGGACGACCGCACCGCCGACCGGGCGGCGGCGGTGGCGCTCACCGCCGCGCGCACCGGACTCTTCGCCGAGGACCCGCCCCCACAACCGTGAACCGCCGGAATCCGCGCCTCGGCCCGGCGTCCGATCTCGGGCGCTGCCGGACCCGGCCGGGCGCGGAAACGGTCCCGCGACATGATGCCGCGCCGCGTGTCGTCGAACTCGGCGCGGCCGTACTCCCGGCCGGGAAGGGCCGCGACCGCACGACCGGGACCGGGGCCGCGGCCGAAGCCGGGGCCGGGACCGGGACCGGGACAGGGACAGGGACCGGGACAGGGACAGGGACAGGGACAGGGACAGGGACAGGGACCGAAGCCGAAGCCCGGGCCGGGACCGGGACCGGGACCGGGACCGGGACCGGATATCACGCCCGACGTCGCCCCGAGGTCTTCGATCAGTCGGGCGGTACCGTTCCCGGGCGGGGCAGGCCCAGGGACGCCACGAGATCCAGCATTTCGGCGTGATGCAGCGCCGCGGGGTTCTGCGCCACCGGATGGATATGGCCGTCGATCTCCAGGGCCACCAGGCCGTGCATACGGCCCCACACCCGCAACGCCAGCGCCGCCGCGGCCGGCGCCACCTCCGGCAGGTCCTCGCGAACCTTCGCCACATAGTCGGGGTGCAGTTCGGCCCAGGAGTTCTCCGGCGGCAGCGGTGGGTCGGCGGCGGCCACCAGCCGGGTGAGCTCGCGGCAGACACGGCGCGCGGTGCGATCCACCGGCCCATCCTCCGGCGGACGGTAGCCGGGGACAGGATGTCCATAGAACAACCGGAACCCTTCCGGGTTGGCCAGCGCCCAGGTGCGCAGCGCACCACCCCAGGCCACCAAGCGGCCGGCCGGGTCGCTCTCGGGCACGGCATCGACCGCGGCCCGCAGCGACTCCGCCAGCGAGTCGCCGATACCACGGATGAGAGCGGTGATCAGGTCGTCCCGGGTCGGGAAGTAGCTGTAGACGGCCCGCGCGGTCATACCCATCTCCCGCGCGATACCGCGCAGCGAGATCGCGCCCGGCCCTTCCTCGGCCATCTGCCGTAGCGCGATGGATTCGATCTCCCGGGTGGTTTCCGCGCGGAGCCGCGCCCGGCGACTCGGCACGCCCGCGCCGGACCGGTTGTCGATCTTGACCACCTTGACAGGATACAGCGCGTCGATAGTCTTATGCGTGTCATTACTACACGCCGTGTACCCGGATCGGAAATCGTATGCCCGCCTATGTAATAGCCAATGTGGAAGTTCTCGACGAGGAGGCGGGCTGGGCCTACGCCCCGGTCGCCCAGCAGTCGATACTCGAGTACGGGGGCCGCTACCTGGTCGCCGGGCCCACCTCCGGCACGGTCGAAGGCAGCTGGGATCTACCTCGGCTGCTGATCCTCGAATTCCCCGATATGGCGCGGATCCGGCAGTGGTACGACTCGCCGGAGTATCGCCGGGCCCGGCAGATCCGGGAGGGCAAGATGCGGATACGCCTGTTGTTCTCCGAGGGCGTCCCGCCCGAAGGCTTCACCCTGCCCGCCTGACCCTCCGCGCGGCACGACACGAGGCCGATCCACTTCGCCACCGGATTCACCGGTCCGACCTAGGCTGGTGGCGGTGAGGACCCGGTGAGCATCCAGGACCCCGACCAGCGGTTCCGCGCGGAGATCGCGGCACTGCGCGTCCCCGCGCCGACCGCCGCCGAGCAGATCCTGCCCCAGGGGTTCACCGGCCGTGACTTCCTGGAGCTGTTCGAGGCGCAGGTGCTGAGCCGGCAGGCCGATCTCGCCGCGCGACGGCTGGGTGCGAGCGGGCGCGGCTTCTACAGCATCGGTTCGTCGGGGCACGAGGGCAATGTCGCGCTGGCGGCGGCGAGCCGGGTCACCGATCCGGTACTGCCGCACTACCGTTCGGGGGCCTTCTTCGTCCATCGCGCCCGCCGGGCGGGAGTGGCGGACCCGGTGCGCGATATCCTGCTGGGCGTGGTGGCCGCCGCCGCCGAGCCCCTGTCCGGGGGCCGGCACAAGGTGTTCGGCAGCGCGGTGGCCAATATCGTCCCGCAGACCTCCACCATCGCCTCGCAACTGCCCCGCGCGGTCGGGCTCGCGTTCGCCCTCGATCGCGCCGAGCGGCTCGGAGTGGCCTGCCCGTGGCCGTCGGACGCGGTGGTGCTCTGCGGTTTCGGTGATGCCTCGGCCAATCATTCGACCGCGGCGGGCGCGATCAACGCCGCGGTCCACACCGCGCATCTCGGCGTTCCCGTCCCGGTGCTGTTCGTGTGCGAGGACAACGGGATCGGGATCAGTGTGCCCACTCCGCCCGACTGGATCGAACACGCCTACGGGCACCGGCCGGGCCTGCGCTGGTTCGGTGCCGACGGCTGCGATCTGTCCGACGCGGTGAACGCCGCCGTGGCGGCGGTGGACTGGGTCCGCGCCCACCGGCGTCCGGCTTTTCTGCATCTGCGCACGGTGCGGCTGTTCGGGCATGCCGGATCCGATGTGGAGAGCGCCTACCGCGATACCGCCGCGATCGAAGCCGGCCTGGCGCGCGATCCGGTCGCCGCCACCGCGCGGCTGCTGGTCGAGGCGGGTATCTGCACACCGCGGGAAGTGCTCGGCCGGTACGACCGGCTCGCCGATCAGGTCGCCGCGACCGCGGCGCAGGTGTGCCGGGAGCCGAAACTCACCACCGCCGGCGCGGTACTCGCACCGCTGGCGCCGGGCCGCCCGGAGCGGGTGCGCGACGAGGTACAGCGCCGGACCGGCGAGCGGCCGGGAGCCGCGGCGCCCGTGACCCGGCGGGCAGTGGGTGGGCCGGGCACCGCTTCGAACGCCGGGTCCGGAAGCGGAGCCGGGCCGGATGGAGGCATCCGCCCCGCCGGTGCGGCGGGTTCCGGACCCGGCGTGGCGGACGGACCCGACGCCGCCGCGCAGACGCTGGCGCAGGCGATCAACCACACCCTCGCCGACCTGCTCGCCCGGGATCCCGAGATCCTCGTCTTCGGCGAGGACGTCGCTCGCAAGGGCGGCGTCTACGGCGTGACCAGAGGACTGCGCAAACGGTTCGGACCGCGACGGGTGTTCGACACCCTGCTCGACGAGCAGAGCGTCCTCGGGACGGCACTCGGCGCCGGTCTCGCGGGTTTCCTGCCGATTCCGGAGATCCAGTACCTGGCCTATGTGCACAACGCGCTGGACCAGCTACGCGGCGAGGCGGCGACCCTCTCGTTCTTCTCGGCCGGCCGCTACCGCAACCCGATGGTGGTGCGTATCGCCGGCTACGCCTACCAGCGCGGGTTCGGCGGCCATTTCCACAATGACAATTCCGTTGCCGCGCTGCGCGATATACCCGGGGTGATCGTGGCATCACCGTCGCGGCCCGACGATGCGGCGGCCCTGCTGCGCACCTGTGTCGCCGCGGCCCGTGTGGACGGCCGCGTCTGCGTATTCCTGGAGCCCATCGCCCTCTATCACACCCGCGACCTGTACGAACCCGACGACGGACAGTGGGCGGCGGCCGCTGCGGAAACCGGCCACGTGCCGGTCGGCCGGGCCCGGGCCTACGGCGACGGCACGGATCTGACCATCGTCGCCTTCGCCAATTCGGTGCCGATGAGCCTGCGCGTGGCCCGCCGTCTCGCCCGGCGCGGTGCCGGGATCCGGGTACTCGACCTGCGCTGGCTCGCCCCACTTCCCGTCGCGGATCTGATCCGGCACGCCGAGGCCACCGGCCGGGTCCTGGTCGCCGACGAGACGCGGCGCAGCGGCGGCGTCTCCGAATCCGTATGCGCCGCACTGGTCGACGCGGGATTCACCGGCACGCTGGCCCGGGTCACGAGCGCGGACAGTTTCGTCCCGCTGGGGCCCGCTGCCGCGACCGTGCTGCTGAGCGAGGCCGATATCGACGCGGCCGCCGACCGGCTGCTCTCCGCGGACCGGCCCGGGCCCGGCGCCGCGCCGTAGGTCAGCGGTCGATACCGAGATTGATCGCTGCCAGATAACTGTCACCCTGCCGCCCGACCACTCGGCTGCGAATCACCTGCGAATCGGCTGTGCGCCCGCCGGGTTCACCCCCGGCGGGCGCCTGTCCGGCCACTGCTGTCAGGCGGACTCTGTCACCTATTCGCCGTGAGGTCGTACACGGTGACCCCGTCGACCTGGATGACGGTGAAGTTGTCCTGCACCCACTGGCTGATCCGCGAGGCCTCCGATTCCGACGCCGACCCCGGTCCACCGCCGAAACCGCCGCGCGCACCGGCGATGAAATAGTGGATCGCGCCCTCGGCCACGTACCGCTGGAACTGCTCCAGCGTCGGGGAGGGGTCGCCGCCGCCGAAACCGCCGATCGACATCACCGGTACATCCCCGGCCAGCTGATAGCCCGCGGCGTTCATCGAACTCACCGTGGCCGCCGCCCAGGTGTAGACCCCGGCATTCTGCTGCAGGAGCGCGGTGACGGCCGCACTGCTCCCACCACCGGGGCCGCCGCCCCGGCCCGGTGCGCCCGCACCGGCGGCCCGCTGCCCGTCGGGCTGTCCGCCCGCACCGTCGTTCCCCGCTCCGCCGGGCGCGGAACCCGACCCACTGTCCACCGCACCGGCGTCACCGGATCCGTCGTCCGCTCCGGGCACGGTGCCCATACCACCGGAGCCGGCACCCACGTCACCGGAGCCGGCACCCGCGCCATCGGGGCCGAGGCCCGTACCACCGGGGGCACCGTCCCGACCACCGGGCCCCCCGCCCGGCCCACCGGGTCCGCCGAATCCGCCCGAGCCGGTACTCGGCCCGGCCAGCACGATCGAACCCGTATGCGGCGTGGCCAGGGTGTCGGCGGTGTAGGCGACCGGACCGGACAGTCCGACGAAAAGCGCTGTCAGCGCCGCGACCAGCGAGACCTTCCGTGCGCGGAAGAGCACGGCCACCGTCGTGATCACCCCGGCCCCCAGCACCACCCACCGCAGCCACGGGACGAACTCCGCGGACCGGCCCAGGAACACCCACGAGGTCGCCGCGGTCAGGGCCACGGTGCTCGCCAGGACACAGCGCACCCACCACCGGTCGCGTTCCCGCCACAGCGCGACCCCGCCGGCGCCGGTCACCGCCGCCACCGCCGGGGCCAGCGCCACGGTGTAGTACTGGTGGAAGGTCCCGGTCATGAAGCTGAACACGACACCGGTGACCAGTCCCCACCCACCGAACAGCAGCAGGGTCGCCCGCCGAGCGTCGGTGCGCACCGCGCGGCCGCGCACCAGCGTCGCCGCGACCAGCAGGATCAGTGCCGCCGGGATCAGCCAGCCGATCTGGCCGCCGATCGAAGCGCCGAACAGGCGGGTGATCCCGGCATCGCTGCCGAAGCCGCCGCCCGGTCCGCCACCGGCGGAGCTGAGCCGGTCGAGCCCGTTGTATCCCAGGGTGAGCTCGATGATCGAATTATGTTCCGAGCCACCGAAGTACGGCCGCGAATCCGCCGGCCACAACTGGGCGATCAGAATCCACCAGCCCGCCGCCGCCACCATCGCCACGCCCGCCGCGCACAGCTGCGCGATCCGGGTGCCCAGCCGCGGCGGTCCGGCGAACAGGTAGACCAGAGCCAGTGCGGGTAACACCAGCATCACCTGCAACTGTTTTGCCAGGAAGCCGAATCCGACGAACGCGCCACACAGCACCGGCCAGCGCCAGCGTCCGTCCTCGACGGCCCGGGCCATCGCCCAGACCGCCGCGACCATCAGCAGGACCAGTAGCGCGTCGGGGTTGTGAACCGGAACATCAGCGCGGCCACCGGAGTCACCGCCAGCACGAGGCCGGACAGCAGTCCGGCGGTGGCGCCGAACGAGCGCCGCACCGTCGCCCACAGCAACGCCACCGCGGCGACCGCCATCAGCACCTGCGGCGCCAGTATGCTCCAGCTACCGAATCCGAACAGCCGCGCCGACAGCTCCATCGGCCACAACGCGGCCGGCGTCTTGTCGACCGTGATGGCGTTGGACCAGTCCGAGGACCCGAAGAAAAACGCTTTCCACGATTTCGCGCCGGACTGCACGGCCGCCGCGTAGAAGGAGTTGGCGAAACCATTGGCGGTGAGATTCCAGAAATAGGCCGCCGCCGTACCCATCAGCAACACCGCGAGGCCGATCTTCTCCCAGGGCGTGTTCCGTCGGGCGGGCGCCGCCGGTGCGGGGGTCGAGCGGTGCGTCATCAGAGTGGTCACGGTGCCACCTCCCGGATGGGACCGCCGACGCCGCGGGAACTGCTCGAATTCTCGGTCATGCGCTCCACGATCGCCGTCGATGCTCCCTCCCTCCTGGGGGCGGGCTGGGAAGAAGCTGGGAGTCCGGGCCACGCTCTCCGGTGCCCGAGCGGGGCGATTCCCGATTGCCAGGGACTTCGCAGGCCGTTGGCAGGCCACCTCGAGGCCGGCTGCCCAGGATGGCCCCTGGCGGACCGGGAATCGCCCCGGCCCGGTGGCCTGAGGGTCAGGCCACACGCAGAGGAGGAATATCTCGCAATGGCGAAGATGATGAAGTCGAAGCTCGCGAAGGCGGCCGTGGTCGGCGGTGTGGGACTGGGAACGGTCGGTCTGGGCGCGGGCGCGGCGAGCGCACAGCCGGGCGCGGACCTGCACGGGAACCAGCCGCAGCAGAACCAGCCGCACTGGGACCGGCACCAGAACAACCCCGGGCCGAACCATCCGAACGGCCACGGCTTCTGGTTCTTCGACCGGTGGGTGCCGCTGCCCTGGTGATCGGACAGCGATCCCGACCGCGACCGCACCGGTCGCCACGCCCGGCCTCGCGGCGGAGTTCTGTTACCACGGATCTCGCCGCGGGGCCGCGGTCGTCGCGGTGGCGCCGCACCGGACGAGCTGGGCGAATTCGTCACGGTCGTGGACCGGCCGGATACGGCCGGCGTGCTGTTGCCGGAGCAGTGCCCCGACCGGCCATCCCGCCGGACGGCAGCGAGGCCCTCGTCTACGGACCGGTGTCGGCGTTCCTCGGCACGATCAGGGCCGGCCCGCACCCGGGGCGGGCGCGGGGAAGGCCACCACCCGGCCGGTGGGTCCGGGCGTCTCGGCACCGTACTGCTGGCCGACCACGAAGAGCCGCGGACTGCCCGGATCACGATCGAGGACGCAGGCGAAAGCACCGCGGTCGGATTCGACGGTGCTCAGGACCGCGCCGCCTTCGGCCACCCGGACGCAGTGACGGTTACCCACATCGGCGTACCAGGCCGCGCCTTCGGTATCGAGGCAGATACCGTCGGGATGGTCGCCGGGCGTGGCCGCCCAGACGCGGCGACCGGCGAGTTCACCCGAGGTCGTGATGTCGTAGGCGGTGAGTCGCTCGGCATACGATTCGGCGACGATCAGAGTGGCGCCGTCCGCGGTGATCGCCATCCCGTTCGGGAACGCGAGGTCGTCGGCGACCCGGCGGACGGTACCGTCCGGAGTCACCAGCACGACGAACCCGGGCGCGAAGTCGCCTCCGGGGAAAGCGAATCCGATGCTGTTGACATAGGCGTTGCCCTGCGCGTCGACGACGATATCGTTCCACGGCACGCCTGTTTCCCCGCCGAGATCGGCGTGGGACACCAGGGTGCCGTCGGGTTCGCGGCGCAGCAGGCGCCGGCGGGCCGAATCCACGATCAGCAGCCGCCCGTCCGGCAGGAAGTCGATACACATCGGGAACGAGGGCACCGACGCGACCACCTCGCCGCGTCCTGGTCCGTCGACCGCGATCACCTGATTCGCGCCCCAGTCGGCGAACCACAGCCGGCCCGCATGCCAGCGCGGTGATTCACCGAACACCACGCCCTCGAGCACTACCTCGGGTGTCTCCACGATATTTCCTCCGTTCGCCGATGCCGATGTGGACGGGGCGGCGGCCGAGAATTCATCGCCCGCGGCAGCCGGTGTCGCGCGGTGACCCCAGTCTCCGGTCAGCCGATTCCGTACGCGGCCAGGGCGTCGAGCAGGGCGCTCGGCCGCTGATCGGTCGGCAGCGGCTCGACGATTTCGACCAGGCAGCCGATAGCGGCCGCAGCGCCGTCGGCCTCGGTGCTGTCCCCGATCATCACTGTCTCGGTCGGTGGTACGCCGAGGCGCTCGCAGGCCCGCGCGAACAGCCGCGGATCGGGTTTCACCGCGCCTTCGCGGTACGAGAGCACGAACTCGCGCACATAGTCGGCCGTTCCGGTGCGCTCGAACGCCGGCCGGATATCCCAGGCGATATTGCTGAGGACCGCGACCGGCACCTCGAGGCCGGCCGCCACCTTCAATGCGGCCGCCGTATCCGGGTACGCCGTCCACGCCTCGGCCGAGATGAGCTGGTCGTAGAGGTAGTCCGGGTTGCCGACGCCGGATCCCCGGAGCACGGCGGTATACAGTTCGCGGTGCAGCGGCGGGTCGAGATCCCGGCGGTCCCACTCCTCGCGCAGCCGTTCGGGCAGCCCCTCGGGTCGTCCGGTCGGCGCGGTCATCCGGCGCATGATCTCGGCCTGGCGGGCCCCCGCGAGCGGTGCCCCGCGACGATCGACCAGGCCCTCGGTGATCGGTTCGAATCGGAAGAGTGTGCCGGAGAAGTCGAAGAGCACGCCGCGGATGGTCATGCGAGCCAGGTTACGGATGACCGGTGTGCGGTCGGTCGCGGACGGATGACCGCGATCGGCCCGGCGCGGGCCGCAGTCGCGTCAGGGTGCCCGGGGTCAGCCGCCGCGCGAGTGTCTCCAATGCGGTGACCACCCCGGCGACCTCATCGGGATCATCGGTGCCCAGCGCTGCCGCGAGCGCGGTATCGATCGTGGTCGTACGGACCGTATCGACTCGGTCGGACGCCTCGGGCGCCTGCCGGATCAGGACGCGACGCCGGTCGGCCGGATCGGGTTCGCTCACAATCGCGCCCGCCTCCCGCAGGCGCGCGACACACCCGGAGACCTGACTCTGCGGCAGTCCCGTGCGCGCGGCGATCTCCCCCACCGCGCTTCCGGGGTTCTCGACGATATCGCTGGCCACGATCAGCACCGACCGCACACTGGTCGAGTACTGCGGCAGTTCCTCGGTCGGCATCGCCTCCTCGCCGATCTTCATCAGCGTCCGGCCGAGCAGGAAGAGTTCGACTCCGTTCACCCTGGGCACGCTACCTCATACACATCATTCGGAATACATCTTTCTTGATGTATCTAGAATGATGGTTTATCGTTCTCGCCATGAGCGACTCCCGAGCCGGCCGTCTACCCGTCCCCGGCGCGTCCCTGTACTACGAGATCCACGGCACCGGCCCACTGCTCCTGCTACTCCAGGGCGGCGACGGCAATACCGCCCGCGGCGCCGACCTGGCCGCACGACTCGCCGCCGACTACACCGTGGTGGTGCCCGACCGCCGCGGCCTGTCCGCCAGCGTGCTCGACGACCCGGCCGCCCCCGTGACGGTGACCACCCATGCCGACGACATCCATCGCCTCCTGGCATCCCTCACCGACGAGCCGGTCGAGATATTCGGCTCCAGCTACGGCGCGCTCATCGCGCTCACCCTGGCCGCCGACCACCCGGAACAGGTCCGCACCCTCGTCGCCCACGACCCGGCCACGATCGGCCTGCTACCGGCCGCCGCCCGCGCGCGTGCCGAACGCGACCTCGCCGCCCTCGACGAGGTCCACCGCCGCGACGGCACACTCCCCGCGCTCCGGAAGCTGGCCGAACTGGTCCACGCCGATTCGTCCGATCGGGAGCCCGGTGTCGCGCCACCGGCACCGCGCGGCCCCGGAGAGTTGGCGGACCTGGACTTCTTCCTGTCGCGGGATCTACCGGAGATCCGCTCGTCGACCCTGGACGCCGCGCATATCGCCGCACTAGCCAGGACCCCGATCCAGATCGTGCCTGCCGCCGGTCGCGGCTCCCGCGAGATCTGGAACTACGACTGCGCCCGGGCACTGGCCGCCCTACTGGACAGCACGGTCACCGAATTCCCCGGTGGCCACAGCCTTTCCACCCATCCGGCGGCTTTCACCGCGCGGCTGCGAGAAGTGCTGCGCGAGGCCGACCGCGCGGCGGCCGGGGAACCCTCACCCGGTGGTGAGCTCGGCGAGGGCGCCCAGTAGGAAGTCGTTCACGGCCTCGGTCGCCTCCAACTGCACCAGATGCCCGGCACCCGGTACCCGCTGCACCGCACGCAGATCCGGCAGCATCGCGCGCATCGTCGCGAGCGGGTCGCGGCCGCTGAAGCCTTCCATATCGGGATCGTTCTCGCCGTAGACGAAGTACACCGGAACCGTGGGGACCGCCTCGGCGTAGTCGGCGGTCAGCTCCCAGTTGCGGTCGAGGGCGCGGTACCAGTTGAGCCCGCCGGTGAACCCGGTGCGCTCGAAATCGCCGGCCAGCGCGTCGAAGTCGGCCTCCGACAGCCACGACCAGGGCAGTTCGGGGGCCACGGGCAGTGCATCGAGGTAGCGGGTTCCCGGCGGGTTCTGCCACACGTCGAGATAGTGGAAATCCCCGCTCAACGCGAAGTAGACCCGGGAAAGGAATTCGCGTGGCCGCTCGGCCAGATGCGCATCGGCCACGCCCGGCTCCTGGAAGTACTGCAGGTGCAGGAAATGCCGCTCGGCCATCCTCCCCCAGTAGTACCCGGGCGGTTTCGGTGCGCGCGGCGTGAAGGGATTGTTCAGCACCACCAGTCCGCGCACCCGCTCGGGCGCGCGCAGCGCGAGCTCCCACAGTAGGGCCGCACCGAAATCGACGCCCACGAAAACCGCCTGGTCGGCGTCGATATCGTCGAGCAACGCCAGCAGATCACCGACCACGGCCGCATTGGTGTAGTCCTCGATCGACTCCGGCGCTCCGGTCCGGCCCGCGCCGCGCAGATCAGGCGCCAGTGCCCGGTATCCGGCCGCACCGGCCGCGGCGAGCTGGCGGTACCAGACATACCAGGTGTGCGGGAATCCGTGACAGAAGATCACCGGGTGGCCCCGGCCTTGCTCGGCTACATGCATCCGCACGCCGCCGGTGTCGACGAACCGGTGTCTCGGCTCCACCGCACCTCCCGAATACTAGAACGCGTTACAGTTTCAAGGTAACGTCCCGAGACTGTGAGCGGAACACCACACCCCCTGCAGAACCGGATCGCGGTGGTCACCGGCGCCAGCCGCGGGATCGGCAAAGGTATCGCCCTGGAACTGGGCGCCGCCGGCGCGACCGTCTATGTCACCGGGCGATCGGACCGGCCGGGCAAACTCCCCGGCACCGTCGGCGAAACGGCCGCGCGGATCGACGAACTCGGCGGCACGGGCGTGCCGGTGGTCTGCGATCACCGCGACGACGCGGCGACCGCCGCGCTCTTCGAACGGATCGGCGCCGAGCACGACCACCTCGACGTCCTGGTGAACAACGTCTACAACTCCCCCGCCGCCGCCCGCTGGCTCGGCCGCAAATTCTGGGAGGTGCCGCCCGCGGCGTGGGACGAGACCTTCGAGGTGGGCGTTCGCTCGCACTACGCGGCCGCCGTCTACGCCGCACCGCTGCTGCTGAAGGCCGACGGCTTGATCGTCAACGTCTCCTCGCCGGGTTCCCGGCGATATATGCACAACGCGGTGTACGGGGTAGCCAAAACCGCACTCGACCGGATGACCGCCGACTTCGCGCACGACCTCGCGGGAACCGGGGTGACCGCGGTATCGATCTGGCCGGGGATCGTCGATACCGAACTACTGCAGATGGTGCCCGCCGACGCGGACGGCAACCGAGTGGTGACGCTGCCCGGGGAAGGTAGCTTCGACCTGAACCAGGCGGAGAGCCCGCGGTTCGCGGGCCGGGCGGTGGTGGCCCTGGCCACCGACCCCGACCGCCGGAAACGGTCCGGACAGGCCTGGAAGGTCGCCGATCTGGCCGGCGACTACGGGTTCACCGATGTGGACGGGAGAGTTCCGCGCCACGACTGACCGGCGGGTCAGGCGAATTTGATCTCCAGCCCGATCCCCAGGATCGCGATGAACCAGACCATGCCGGTGAAGATGGTGATGCGGTTGAGGTTCTTCTCGGCGACGGTGGACCCGGACAGACTCGACTGCATCCCACCACCGAACAGGCTGGACAGACCTCCGCCCTTGGCCCGGTGCAGCAGCACCAGCAGCACCAGCAGCAGGCTGGTGACGATCAGGAGGATATCCAGGAACATCCGCATGCCGGACAGTCTAGAGGGTGCGATGCAGCGAATCCCATTCGCCGTCCGGGCACGACCGTGGCGACGGCCGTGCCCGGGAAGCGAACGGCGGCAGCGGCGCGGTCGCCGCGACAAGTCCCACGAAGGAGCGTGCGGCCGGAGCGGGTGCGGAGTACGCCTAAGTGGGCGTCCGGGAACTCGGTCATGCTCGGGCGAGTCGGCGTGACATGGTCATGATGGTGGCGATATAGACCATGGCCTCGTGGTGGTCGGGCC